>JBGTUV010000228.1:0-2206 GCA_041938985.1 Candidatus Nitromaritima sp.
ACACATTGCCATTATTATGGACGGAAACGGCAAGCGCAACCCATTTTGCTAGCGCATCATTTACTAGCTTATATTGAAATGTTGGTTCGCGATCGAGAGCGGATGCAAGATACGTTGAAGCGTATCAATATTATGCCTCTAGGTTCGGCGGCGCTCGCAGGAACAGGGTTCCCCATTGACAGAAAATATACGGCCAAACTGCTCCATTTTTCAGAAGGATCAAACAACAGTATCGATGCCGTGAGCGACCGAGATTTTGCCATTGAGTTTTGTTCCACCATAGCGATACTCATGATGCATTTAAGCCGTTTTTGTGAGGAAATTGTGTTGTGGTCTTCCAGCGAATTCGATTGGTTGGAGTTATCAGATTCTTACACGACGGGTAGTAGTATAATGCCGCAAAAGAAAAACCCAGACGCTGCAGAACTGATCCGCGGGAAGTCAGGTCGCGTTTACGGCAACTTGGTATCTTTGCTAACGCTGATGAAGTCGTTGCCTTTAGCTTATAATAAGGATTTGCAGGAGGACAAAGAACCAATTTTTGATACTGTGGATACAGCTAAAATGTCGTTGTCGATATTTAATGGAATGATAAAATCGGCGCGGTTTAAGAAAATACCATTGCACCGGGTGGATATTTCAGGATTCCTCGCGGCGACTGATATGGCAGATTATCTAGCAGAAAAAGGAGTACCATTCCGTTTAGCGCACGAGATTACAGGCCAAACGGTGGCCTATTGTATTGAAAATGAAAAAACTCTACAGAATATTACTTTCAAAGAGTTAAAAAATATTTCATCACGATTCGGGAAAGACGTTTTTAAATACATTACGCTAGGAAATTCAGTGCAGAGGAAAAAAGTATATGGCGGAACCGCTAAAAAGCAGGTCGTGGCTCAAATTGCTAGGCTCGATAAAAAATTAAACAATAAACTTAAACTACGTCGCACAAAATAATTCGTTTATATTGTAGGATCCCAAATTAATTAAAGATGGAAGAAACATAATGGACAGAATTTTTTGTAAATGGATAATTTTTTTGGCAATTTTTTTCGTTATTACCGCCTGTGGCTATAAAGGCCCGCCACTTCCACCAAAGGATGAATCCTCAACACGAAAAGCTATTCAACGTTAATCCCCCGTTCTGGTGAATTTTTACGAATACAAAATAAAATCAACTTAAGTATTTGATTTAAAAACAGTAATCTCTGTGATATAGTGTCTTCATCGATTGTAATTTACATCGAAACGAAGATAAATTCGTAATATCATAAACCCCTCATCCACTTTTAAATAGGCAGGGTTTTGCCATATGACTAAAGATGAAATAGCAGTTTACTTGAGTGATCACCCTGATTTTTTTAACGATTATCCTGATTTACTAGGCAAAATAAAATCGATTGATGATCAGGATATTCCTATTCGCCAGTCTAATACATTGAGTTTGTCCGGCCGGCTAATTAAACGAGTGAACGAAGATAAAGAAAAGTTAAAAAGCCAACTTGAGTGGTTTGTCGAGGTTTCCCGTGCCAATGAAGAAATTCATCAACATCTTTTTGAAATTGAGCGTCTAATCCTAAAAAGTACACAATTAGATCAGATGGTCAAGCAACTTGGGGAAGCAATCACTTTACGATTTAAAATACCTTATATTTTACTTTATCTTGTGGATGATGCAGACCACTACATGGAGCACAAATTGGAGGAGAGGTTTAGCAAAAGGCTTGACGGATTGTTGAATTTTACAGATCAGGTCACCATCAATACGTGGTTCAATGGGGAGCTCAAACCCGTACTAAATTCTGAAATTAAAACCCCTTCAAAGGTATTTGACAAGGCATGGGATATGAAAAATATTCAATCAGAATGTATTGTTCCCATCATCAACCGAGGTGCTGTTTGTGGTGCCATTGCCCTTGGAGCTACCAAGCCACGTCATTTTCACAATGGGTTACGGACCGAATATCTAGAACGCATGGCAGAACGACTGGCTATCGCAATCGATAATATTTTGCTTATTGATCGATTGCAGTTAGAACATTCCGATGTTTCTAAGGATAATAGAATCTCTGCATAAATTAGAATCTGGATTGACTAATTTACAATTTTTTTAGATACTGCTTTTGTCGGCAATGTTGAAGATAATGAGGACTGCAATTACGGTCCAAATTCCCCTACAGATGCTTTGGAATATCTGAAAACTCAA
>JBGTUV010000229.1:0-2204 GCA_041938985.1 Candidatus Nitromaritima sp.
ATGTGATAATTTGCTCCAAGAAGGTCGTTTTGTTGATCTAAAAAATTTATTATTCTTGATTTTTGATAGTCTTTTAAAAAATACCATGCAATCATCCACGACCCACTCCAAGTGACTCAACAAACCGTGATCAGAGTCGAGCTCCTTTAACGAACACCACGGGCGCCTGCTAATAAATTTTTTTGACTCGTCGATTGGCACAACTTCATCGTGTGTTCCGTGAACGATTCGAAAAGGAATCTCCCTATTAAGATCAAGGGTATTCCAATTCTTCGCGTCCTTAAAAATATCTGTACGAATATATTTAGTTTCATCATATCGATAATGAAAAACTTGAATCTTGGGGTCCCAGCAAGTCTCGTCATCGTAATCTAATTTTAAGCTTCTCATCCATCGTTCCAGAAAATTAAACCCAGGAGCCATAAGGTAAGTTGCTTTAACCTCCACTCTCCTCTGCGCCACCAAGGTAGCAAGGTACCCGCCCATACTGCTACCAATAAGGCACACTTTCTTACACTGAAATTGATCTAACAAGTCCAATACAATATTAACTTGGCTAGTCAAAGTCATGTTTTCAAAGTTACCTCCTTCAAGATCAGGGGTATTCAACGATACCCCTATTTCCTTAAATTTATTTTTGAATGCTGTAGCTTTTTTTGATGAAGGACCGGATGCAAACCCGTGCAAATAGACAAATTCGGTCATGGGCTTGAATGTTTATCATCCGCGTCTTGAAGGTGCTCTAAGGAATTAATATTCCGGCGCATCTTGTAAAGCAAAGCAAGGCCCGGAAGAGCTGCAAGAAAGGTAACAAAGAAAAAAACAACCCAGCCAACTTCATGGGATAAGTAACCGGAGGGAGGCCCAACAAAAATTCTTCCTAATGATGCCAATGCTGACAACAATGCAAACTGAGTGGCCGTATAACGATGGTCGCATAAAGCCATAAGAAAGGCCACAAAGGCTGCCGTTCCCATTCCTCCAGCCAAATTTTCAAAAGCAACAGCGGCCACCATAATAGAATAAACTTTCCCTGCATAGGCTAAAACCATGAAAGAAAGGTTTGAAATTGCTTGTAAAATACCAAAAATCATGAGAGATCGGTATAAACCCAAACGTGCCAGCATTACGCCGCCGTAAAGAGCACCAATTATTGTTGCCATGAGACCCAAACCCTTGTTTATAGCTCCTACTTCTCCAATAGAAAAACCCGGTCCTCGAATAAGAAACGCTGTAGTCAGACTTCCAGCAAATGCATCACCAATTTTATATAAAATGATGAGGGCAAGAAATGCCCATGCCGCCGGACGACCAAAAAATTCGGTGAGGGGACCCGATATAGCCTCTTTTAAAGATTGTGGGGGGCGAACCGTCTCTTCCGGTTCCGGTCCAAAAATTGTTGCCATCGTACCAATCAACATCAGACCCGCCATTAATAAATAAGTTAAACGCCAACCCAGTGGCCCGGCTAAAATGAGCGCCAGTGCTCCGGATGCGAGCATGGCAATTCTGTATCCAGTAACCGAAACAGCCGCACCTAGGCCGCGTTCCTTTTCTCTGAGCACATCGGTTCGGTACGCATCAAATACTATGTCCTGTGAAGCTGAAGTAAATGTAAGGAGTAACGCAAACAATGCCACCAACCATGGCGTATCCTTCGGGGAAGTAAAACCTAACATAACAATTAAAATCATCAGGGCTAATTGGGTACCCAATATCCATCCTCGGCGTCTGCCTAAAAAAGGAAGCGCATATCGGTCCAGCAGTGGGGCCCAAAAAAACTTAAACGCGTAAGGGAGTCCAACAAGACTAAAAAACCCTATCGTTTTTAAATCCACTCCTTCAACAGCCATCCAAGCCTGAAGAGTTCCCCCCGTTAAGGCCAAAGGCAAACCAGAAGCAAAACCCAGCAAAGCAACCGCTGCAATTCTACGGTTGGCCAAAGACTTTAAGGTACGTATGTATTTTTCAGATGAAATAGTACCCATATACCATTTATTTACAATGAGTTATAGTATTTTATCCTGCGATGATTAACGAAATACACGGGGGAAATTAAAACGAAAAATTTTGGGCATTCATGAAAGATTGCAAAAATGATGGAAGTCCCATAAAATTCATTTCAGAACCCAACCATAATAAGGACTTTTTGCCCAGAAGTCATTGATTTTTTAGTAACATTTATTGCTAAATCGTCCGTTAAA
>JBGTUV010000230.1:0-2189 GCA_041938985.1 Candidatus Nitromaritima sp.
TCCCTTTGTTTCAAGGTAAGCCTTAAGCGTGGGTAACGCTAAATAGGGTTGACTTGGGTACCATTGGGGTGGAAAAACCAAAGCCGTTTTCATTTTGGAAGTCCTTCTTGGTCCATGCTCGGTTGTTTTTGATGAAATGTTGTAAATGTCTTATAAGTCAAGACTATATTAGGATATTTAGACTGTCAACGAAGCATTTGATGCTCGGTTCATGTGTATGAATTGATATGTTTTTCCATTATATAAAAAGACTATAATCCGTGGCAAAATGGCAGTACGTGGCATTACGACTTAGGCCCTCGGTTCTTCTTGACACGTAATAATGAAATGACTATACTTCCTGCTTGACCCCCAAGTATATTGTAAATTATAGAGTTGTGATTGAGTTTTATCACCGATTTTGAGGAGACTATCCTTTGAGTGACCAGGAAACCGCGCCAAACGAAGAAGAAAAAAAAGATTCTGAAGCATCTTCTGAAGCATCTGATGTAATAGATACAGATTCCTTATCAGACCTTCAAGAACTTGAAAAAATCAAGAAGGAGTTGCTGGAAGAAAAGGAGAAAGCATCTAAGGAATTAGCCGAAGGTCAGGAGGAAGACGAGGACCTGAGGGAGGTTGACTATCTGCAAAAGTTGATTACCCTTGCTGTTAACTTTGACCACCATGTGGGGATGTTTCTTATGCCTGCCTATATTGATTGCGGATTGAAGTATGACCACAAGCTGACAGAAAGTTATATGACCCAGATCAATACTATCGAGGCCTTCTTACGCTTGTTAGAAAAGGTAGACGGCGTAACTCGCGAACAGGTTACCAAGGACTGTATTCTGAAGCTGAGGAATACCCTTGTGCAGGTTCATAAGAATGTGGTGAAGCCCTTGTACAAGGAAGTCGAATTAATGAAGAAAAAACCCAAATCTGAGAGCTTGGAAAGCTTTAAAACTAACTGGAATGAGCGGTTAGAAGAACTCCAAAAGGCTTGTGATTTTGAATACCAGGTTCTTGATGTAAAGCAACTTTTAGTTCGATAAAGTTCTGTTAGAAGCGTATTGAATCGTGACGGTTTTGAGGTTCTGGGGTATACAGTTAGTAGGTCCTCAAACTTTCGTCAGATTATATTTTATTGAAGAATCCCTTTGGGGATAAAGCGAAGAGCCCCGCTTGCGGGGCCTTTTCATTTTTTGACCATTTTTTTTAAAAGATTTTTACGGAACAGGAGATTTTTGTATGTCAGCAGAAAAAGATAGTAAAGAAATGGTTAAAAATAATGAATCTGCTCTCGATGTTGCATATGAAGAAACTGACCTAGAAGAGGTAAAACCAGAAATCGATCACAGTAAGTTATATGTCTGGATCGCAGACTCTGGAAATGATCGTATTCAAAAATTTGATGGCAATGGGAAATTTATTTCTCAGTTCGGCTCTTCAGGCGGTACGCGGCCGCCATATAAACCGGGAGAGTTTAAAGCACCGAGTGGAGTTACAGTAGATGCTGAAGGAAACATCTGGGTAGTGGATACAGGTTGCCACCGTATTCAAAAATTCGATGAGGATTGGGACTTTATTTTGGAGGTCGGAACAGAAGGTTGGGGACAAGAAAAGTTTTATTTACCAGAAAACATTATTGCTGAGTCGACAGGGACAATCCTAGTAGTAGACACATCGAATCACAATATTAAACGCTACGACGACGACGGGGAGTTTTTACTTGGTTTTGGGTTCCCAGGTAACTTTGATGGATTCATGAAGTTCCCTACAGGCATCGCCCTGGATAAGGAAGGGAAAATTTATGTTGCCGACAGAGATAACCAGAGGATTCAAATTTTCAATGAAGACGGGCAATTTTTATCCAAGTTTGGAGAATACGGCTTTGAGGAGGGGAGATTGAACTTTCCTAATGGCATTGCTGTACAAAATGATGGCAATATTATCGTGGCCGAAAAGAGTCAGAACCGCCTGCAAGTTTTCGATCGCGATGGTTACTTTAAGCAAGTAATAGGTGAAATGGGAAAAAGAGATGGCCAGTTCAACTGTCCTTCATCTCTAGCTTTAGATCCTTATGGCTATTTATTTGTGGTTGATACGATCAATCAGCGTATTCAAAAATTTGACCCAGACCTTAACTTCGTTGCTAAATGGGGCGTGATTGGTAAGGAGCCCAGTCAGTTTAAGGATCCTGCTGGCAT
>JBGTUV010000231.1:0-2163 GCA_041938985.1 Candidatus Nitromaritima sp.
AATTTGTTAGCTCTTCCGCATCATTTCTGTATAAATCTACACTCATCTCTACTACCCAAATACCGTGGTGCTGCTCCAATTAACTGGGCCATCATCAATGGAGAAACCGAGACAGGAGTTACCACTATGAAGATGAATGCCGGACTTGATACAGGTGATATTTTGCTCTCCAGAAAAGTTCCAATTCGTAATAAAGACAATGCCCAGTCTCTTCACGACACCTTGGCCCATCAAGGTTCCTCTCTTGTCATGGAAACATTAAACCAGTTGGATTCTGGGTCATTGGAAGCGACTTCCCAAAACTCGGACCTAGCCTCCTATGCCCCAAAACTTAAAAAAGAAGACGGTTTGATAAAATGGAATCAACCTGCCGTTAAAATTCACAATCTTGTTCGTGGACTTACCCCCTGGCCAGGTGCATTTTCTTTTTTAGGGTCTAAACGTTTTAAAATTTGTAAAACTGAAACAAAAAGTTGTGATTTAACCGACCAACCAGGTGTTATCCTCCGTATCTCGGGGCATGGCATAGAGGTCGGAACCCAAAATGAAAGAATTGTTATTACAGAACTACAGCCGGAAGGGAAAAAAAGGATGGACGTTAAAAGCTTTTTAGCTGGGCATAAATTAATTACCGGAAATATATTTACCAAACAACCCACTCCTATAACTATCCTTTAACTAACGAGGAAAAATAATGCCTAGAACTTTAGTTACAGGGGGCGCTGGTTTTCTTGGTTCTCATTTATGCGATTATTTATTGAATAAAGGCCATCAAGTTATTTGCATGGATAACTTAATTACTGGGTCCCTTGCAAATATAAAACATATTAAAAGCGACCAATTTACTTTTATTGAACATAACGTCACCAAGTTTATTGATATCGACGGCCCGTTAGACTACATTTTACATTTTGCTTCCCCCGCAAGCCCTATCGACTATCTTGAGTTTCCGATTCCAACATTGAAGGTTGGCTCACTGGGAACCCACAATGCACTTGGTCTAGCTAAAAAAAAGAAATCTGTTTTTCTAATTGCCTCTACTTCGGAAGTATACGGAGACCCTCTAGTTCACCCGCAATCGGAAGATTACTGGGGTAATGTTAATCCAATTGGCCCGCGAGGGGTATACGATGAGGCAAAACGATTTGCAGAAGCGATTACCATGGCTTATCACCGCTATCACAATATCGATACCAAAATTGTTAGAATTTTCAATACGTATGGTCCCCGCATGCGCCTTAACGATGGAAGAGCAATCCCAAATTTTCTTAAACAAGCGCTGACAGGAAAGGAACTTACTGCATATGGCGATGGATCTCAGACACGAAGTTTTTGCTACGTCTCCGACCTAATAGAAGGAATCTATAGATTGCTGATGTCTAATATTAACGACCCGACCAATATTGGAAACCCTATCGAGATGACAATCCAACAAATGGCTGAGAAAATTTTGCAAGCCACCGGTAGCCATAGTAAGATCTCTTATAAGCCTTTACCAGATGATGATCCAAAAGTTCGACAACCTAATATAGAGAAAGCAGTAAAATATTTAGGCTGGGAACCTCAGGTTAAATTAGATGAAGGACTGAAAATGACCATAGAGTATTTTAAAAGCCAGCTAGGGATTGAATCTTCCTAAGTAAAATAAACCAATATTTTGAGCCAAGGTGAAACTAACAATTTTTTAAACTACATTTAAAATTTCATGGAACGAGTAAAGAAATTTTTACATGATAGTGGTGACTTGAAATACCAAGTTGCCGAGACCTTGGCTGGTGAAATTTTGAAGGCTGCACATACCATACGCGATTGTTTATCTAATGGAGGTAAATTACTGCTAATGGGTAACGGGGGAAGCGCTGCTGATTCTCAACACATTGCGGCCGAATTGATAGGAAGGTTTAAAAAAGAGCGTAAAGCAATCCCCGCCCTTGCTTTAACTGTGGACTCTTCCGCACTGACTGCTCTTGGAAATGATTATGGGTTTGAGACCATTTTTTCTCGTCAAGTGGAAGCCCTCGCAACTCCCAATGATGCGATAGTTGGAATCAGTACTAGCGGTAATTCCAAAAATATAATTCTTGCGCTAAATCTTGCTCGAAAGATAGGCTCTAAAACGATAGGCTTTATGGGTAACGATGGCGGCGGTATGAAAGATTGTGT
>JBGTUV010000232.1:0-2135 GCA_041938985.1 Candidatus Nitromaritima sp.
AGTGTTCTCTTATCCTGGTTTCCGATGCTTTTACTTATTGGTGTTTGGATATTTTTTATGCGTCAAATGCAATCGGGTGGTGGTAAAGCTATGGGCTTTGGAAAATCTAAAGCAAAACTGTTATCAGAGAAAATTGGTAAAATTACTTTTCTTGATGTTGCAGGAATAGATGAAGCAAAACAAGAATTAGAGGAAATTGTAGATTTTCTTAAAAATCCAAAAAAATTTTCTAGACTTGGAGGTAAAATTCCCAAAGGGTGTATGCTTATTGGATCACCGGGTACAGGAAAAACTTTATTAGCAAAGGCTATTGCTGGGGAGGCTAATGTACCCTTTTTTAGTATCAGTGGGTCAGACTTCGTCGAAATGTTCGTCGGCGTTGGTGCCTCTCGTGTGAGAGACCTGTTTGAGCAAGGGAAAAAAAATAGTCCATGTATTATTTTTATTGATGAGATTGACGCAGTGGGTCGCCACCGTGGTGCTGGTTTGGGTGGAGGACATGATGAAAGAGAGCAGACTCTAAACCAACTTCTTGTTGAAATGGATGGCTTTGAAAATAACGAAGGGGTTATTTTGATAGCGGCTACTAATAGACCAGATGTGTTAGATCCTGCACTACTCAGACCTGGAAGATTTGATCGACAGGTTATGGTTGACCGTCCAGATGTGAAAGGACGTGAAGGTGTTCTCAAGGTACACACTGCAACTGTACCATTAACAGAGAATGTTGACCTTAAAACTATTGCTCGAGGGACCCCAGGATTCACTGGTGCGGATTTAGCAAACCTTGTCAATGAAGCCGCGTTACTTGCCGCTAGGGATGATAAAAAATGTGTGGGTAATGATGATTTTGAAAGTGCTAAAGATAAAGTGTTAATGGGTGTGGAAAGAAGAAGTATGGTGATATCTGAAAAAGAGAAACGAACAACAGCCTATCATGAGGCAGGGCATGCTTTGGTTGCATTAAAACTTCCAGGTACAGATCCACTTCATAAGGTTACCATCATTCCAAGAGGTAGGGCGCTTGGTGTTACTATGCAACTGCCAGAAGATGAAAAACATACTTACCCAAGAAATTTTCTCTATAACAATTTAGCTATATTCATGGGTGGTCGAGTGGCTGAAGAAATATGTTTGGGACAAATGACAACCGGGGCAGGAAATGACATCGAGAGAGCTACGGAGATGGCCCGTAAAATGGTATGTGAGTGGGGAATGAGTGAGAAAATGGGACCGCTTACGTACGGGACCAAGGAGGAACAGGTTTTTTTAGGTAAAGATTTCTCGCAACAAAAAAACTTTAGTGATCAGACGGCGAAATTAATAGACCAAGAGGTTAAAGCCCTCGTGATGAGCGGATATGAAAAGGCTCGTGAAATAATAACCGAACATCGAGACTCACTTGAAAAAATGGCTTTAGCTCTACTGGATAGAGAAACTCTTAATGCATCAGAAGTTAAGGAAATTATTGAGGGAAAGGTTCCACCCGTTGGTGGAGATGAAACAAAGGTTGAATCAGAAGGAGTAGTCCCTCCTAGTGCTCAACCAGCTAAAAAGAAGTCAAATGATGATTCGGGGGAAATAATGGGAGGTGGGTTACCAGATCCGCACCCAGCATAAGTATTGCTTGAGTTTAAGCATTACAGAATTAAATAAAAATAGCTTCAGGTGAGGGGATAGCATCTTGATCCCGACTTGAAGCTTTTTTTTGTTTCCTTTGTTATAAAACAAAACCAATTTAATTTAATGAATACATGGCATTTTCATTCGATAATTTAGCGGGTTCGAACTCTACCGCGGTTATGGGGATTATTAATCTGTCTCCGGATTCATTTTATTCGAGGAGTAGTCACTCGAACCCTTTTGATGTGTTGCATGCGGTGGAAAAAATGATTCATGACGGTGTTCACATTCTCGATGTAGGAGCAGAGAGTACGCGCCCCGGGTCTAGGGGTATCTCAGTTAAACTGGAATTGGAGCGTCTCCTACCAGTCATAACAAAATTAACGAAAGAATTTAATGTCCCTATTTCTGTGGATACCTATAAACCGGATGTCGCCTCAGTTGTTTTGCAAGAAGGTGCGGCTGTGATTAATGATATTTCTGGCCTGAGGGCAGGCCATGAGATGGCTAAC
>JBGTUV010000233.1:0-2122 GCA_041938985.1 Candidatus Nitromaritima sp.
TTTTATTTTGTTTTCATGAGAATCACTTTCTAAAAGGTGTCTGAAATAAGCTAAATAAATTTCACCGCGAGTGGTAAGACCGCTCAGTTTATCTAAATCTGAAAGAACACGAAGCATCTTCAAAACCAAAGGCACTTCCATTAATTCAGGCGAATACTTACCCAATCTTGCGACCTCTTTATTTTTTTGTGCTTCTCCTAAAAATATGTTGCATTTCTTTTCATCAATTTTTTCAAAAGTCACATGAAATGCCGCATCTTTTCCTCTCTGAATTATGGAGTCTGTGGCAAGGGGTCCGAAACTAAATTTTCGAGTAGCGAGAATCAATCGGTTACTACGAAAAGTCTTGTCCTCGACGAAAGCCTCTAAGTAAACCTGAAACCGGTCTTCAGCAGGTAGTTGATCCAAAGCATCCAGCATAAAAAGAATCCTCCCTTCTCTTTCTAGTGCCTTGATAGTGTTAAGAAGGCACTCTTCATCAAGAACAAGTTCGGAATCTTCCTGACACTCAATTAAAACAACATCCAACATTTCTCGATGAACCGATTCCATAAACCGTGTAATTCCCTCGCCTTCTAGTAGATTACCAAGGTTAAAATAAACTGGGAGTGGGTAAACAGGGTGCGGTATCTGTTGAAGCAATTGTTCTTGGTAGTATTTCAAAAAAGTTGTTTTCCCCATTCCACAACCTGCTTCCAGCATTATCTTCATGTGATCAGTCATCAGTAAATCTTCGTGAATGATTCTTGGCGCGGGGAAAACCTGTTCCTGAATACTTTGTCTGTGTCGAATGGGATTCGTGTCAAGTAAAACGGGAATCACATAGGACTTGTCACGTGATCCGTCCCCGAGCACATTATCCAACCAGCTAGATGTTTGAACTTGCTGATGTTTACGGTAGGTATTGATCACCCATTCGCGTGATTCTTCCCGCTTGGAACCAACAAGAGCTGATCCATCATCGTCGGGAATAGGAACTGGCAATTCATTTGTTTCGTTCACTTAAAAGGTTCTCTATAATCGTATTAATCTTTTTATTTTATCATAATAGCATTTTTCGATATGACTTCTTTCCATAATGATTCCCCTTAAAGACGAAAATCCAACTAAAAACTTCCCCCTTATCACTATTATTTTTATCATTTCTAATACACTTATCTTTCTATACCAGATAAGCCAACCAATGGGGACCATTACAACATTTGCAACATTCGGACTCATTCCCGCACACCTTATAGAATCACCTATCAGTACCTACCCCACTATTTATTCGTCAATGTTTATCCATTCAGGAATAGGCCATCTGGCGGGAAACATGCTCTATCTCTGGATTTTTGGAAATAATATCGAGGATGTTCTTGGTAGATTTAGATTTGTTATCTTCTATCTGGTTTGCGGAACAATTGCCTCTATGGGTCACATTTTTACAGACCTTCAATCTGATATTCCGATGGTAGGAGCAAGCGGCGCCATTTCAGGAATACTCGGCGCATACCTTATTTTATTTCCTTTTGCGCGAGTAAAAACATTAGTTTTTTTAGGGTTTTTAATCACCATTATCCGAGTACCAGCTATCATTCTTCTAGTGATTTGGATATTGATTCAGGTTTTCAGTGGGGTGGTCTCAGGAGATGGCGGCGTAGCGTGGTTTGCTCACATCGGAGGATTTGTCGCTGGTATGCTACTTATACTACCCTTTCAAGAAATTAAACACTGAGAGCTTTTACTGAGCATAGTAAGAAACCATCAACCCAAAACAAAGGATGACGAAAAAAACCCAAAAAAACATCATAATTCCCGGACCCTTGAAACGCGGATAGTTTGGGATATTAGGGTTTTTAGGTTTTTTGCAATTAGGGCAAAAAATAGTATTTTCATGATCATATTCATGTCCGCAATTAAAACACTTAATTTCACTCATCGTACTCTTTCTTTCATGTGAGATTCCGGAACCATCGACGAAGTAAGTCAAGTCCAGCCTGGGCTGACCTCTCTTTATGCCGTGATTGATTTTGCCGAAACGTTCTACGACGTGCATAACAACATAATTTAACGAACGTACAATTCCTGTCCCTGCACAAGAATCGCACTCGATAAATGCACCCTGTTGAACCGGAGGTGC
>JBGTUV010000234.1:0-2108 GCA_041938985.1 Candidatus Nitromaritima sp.
CAGTGGGATAATCAAGCAAAGTAAGCTGAGATCATCATGATTACCAAAGCGCATTTTAAGGAAGTCTCCGTAAAAAAGAGTTCGAAAAAACAATTTCAGTTAAGAGTAGAATAAGCCCAGGGATAAGAAAATAATGAAATAGTTCTTTGTGTTCAGAGTGATCAATGCTTTTTACTTCCGATTTTTCCAGCAGATCAATTTGTTTATAAATATCTTTTAGTGATTTTAAGTCGGTTGCACGAAAATATTTTGCGTCAGTCATTTTGGAAATTTTATTGAGCACCTCTTCGTCGATATCAACATTCTGATAGATGAGGCGTTTCCCAAAAATTGAATCTACTAGAAATGGTGCCTTCCCACGTTTGCCGACCCCAATAGTATAGATTTTGATGCCCAGAGTTTTAGCAATTTCAGCAGCCTGCAGAGGTGGAATTGTTCCCGAGTTATTACGTCCATCAGTTAATAAAATAATGACCTTGGATTTAGATTTTAGATCCTTCAGTCTTCTTGCTGAAATGCCAATGGCTGATCCAATCGCTGTGGCGTCACCAGCCATTCCAATTTTAAGCTTGTCGAGGAATGAAAGTAGAATGTTCTGGTCCAATGTAAGAGGACATTGTGTGAACGCATTAGCTCCGAAGACGACCATCCCTATCCGGTCCATTTCTCGGTTTTTGACGAACTCAGCGACCACATCTTTGACCACGGAAAGCCGCGTAACCTGGGTCTCGTTTTTTTTAAAGTCCAGTGCTTGCATACTACCGGATGTGTCAATAGCGAGAACGATGTCCACTCCCTGTGATAGAATTTCGGTTCTTTTATGTCCTTCCTGGGGGCGCGCGAATGCAATAATAAAAAGAGTGATAGCAATGAACCTCAGAACAATTGGGACCATTGCCTTGATTTTAGAATGGTGTTGACTTACTGCTTTTAATGATGCAAGTGATGAGTAGTTGATCACACTTGCTATCGTTCTTTCTCGCAATATTAGGATAGGAAGTGATAACAGTATTAACAGGAGCCAAGGATCCTCGAATCTAAAAAAGGTCATACGGATTTGAAATTAATTAGGGTAGAGTCCTAGGTTTAAATTCTCGTGGGTCGATTTTATGAAAGTGCGGACTGATGCTATTTCATCTGTTTCCGGTAAGGCTTGCGCTTTCGCAAATTTTATTAGGTCTGATTTTTTTAAAATTCGATTTGCTTCAGCTCGTGCGGAGAGCTCTACTTTTTCTTGGTTTTTAAAATACTCAGTGATCTCTTCGGTTGTCCAGTCGGGTGCTGGGAAGAGATATCTTTTACCAAGATAGCGACGAAAGATTTCTGAAAGTTCAAAAAAATGTTCTCTCGCATTTCCACGTTCGAGGAGTCCCTTATTTTTTAATGTGTCTAGTTCACGCAAAGCTATTTCGTGAGTCGGTAAAACGGGCGCTTCTTCTATAGGATTAGGGTGTTTTGTCTTTCGGTACTTCCATAGAAGGTATAAAACAGTTATTAACAGGAGAAAATTTAGTCCCCAAAAAAACCACGGTACCCAATTTCTGTCTACTTCAACAATGTCCTTAATGTCTTTTATGTCGGTTGGTTCTCCCTGAAGTCGTAAGACAGAAGCGACTTCAATTGTGATCTTTTGAGAGCGTGCTTCACCAGGAATATACTTTTCGGTATTCTGGTTTTTAATTTTAAAGAGAACTCGGATTGGAGGAATGGTGTATGTCCCGACTTGGTCTGCGCGTAACTTTACAGAGTATTTTTGTTCAATTAACCCTTCTTTAGTTTCTCTTGGTTCACTGGTTATTTTTTCAATTATATCAAACTTATTGATTGCATCAAAGTCCGGAGTGGTTGGTATTACATCCAACTCATGTGTAAGGGTAATCGTGTAGGTAATGATGTCACCTGTTGTGACTATTGGTTTGTCTATTTCGGTATTAATGGTGAGCGGTGAATCAGCCCACCCGGTGGTCGAACAGAAAAATAATAAACAAACAAAAAATAGAACAAATGTAAACATAGAAAATGAAACATTATAATGAAAAAAATATTTAAAATTAAGATTTTATAAAAATAAGTTTTAATAAAAGTAAGTTTTAATAACGTAAATTTAA
>JBGTUV010000235.1:0-2101 GCA_041938985.1 Candidatus Nitromaritima sp.
TTTAAGCCTAACTCAAAAATTACCTGCAAAAAAACAGACTCCTGCAATCTTAAAGTTTGAAACCGGACCAGTAAACGAAGCCTTTTTAACTGCTAGCTCAGTGCAGTTTGTTGGGAAAGGAGCCAATTTATTTGAATTAGGTATGGAGTATAGTGGGAAATTCGATGTTTTGAATTCAGTTCTTCGTACTTGTTTTTTATGGGACCGGGTTCGTGTTCAAGGAGGAGCCTATGGTTCACAAAGTTCCTTTGATTCCTATAGCGGTGATTATGGGTTGGTCTCGTACCGAGATCCAAACTTAACTGAGACGCTTGATATATATGATCAAATTGGTGATTACCTTGAAAATCTGGATATTTCAGATAAAGAGTTAACTAAGATTTTGATTGGTTGTGTAGGACGTTTGGATCCGCCAATGACAGCTGATCGAAAAGGTTCGGCTTCAATGGGTGAATATTTAACTGGGAAGACATACGAGTTGAAACAGAAACGGCGAGATGAATTATTGTCGACTCGTTTAGAGGATATTAAATCTTTTGCCGTTCTATTCAGAAAAATAAAAGAATCTGGCAATATCTGTGTTTTAGGCAATGACGAAAAAATTAAGAAATCAAAAAATCGTTTTGACCATTTGGTTAAGGTGTTTGATTGACTAGCGATTTTATATTTGGCTTTCCTAGAATTCAACTATTGTCGCACCATCCCCTCCGTTTTCTCTTGAAGCAGGGGAAAACTTCGTACAGATTCCAGTTGAAGAAAGGTAGTCCCTAACGAGTTTTTTGATTGTTCCCATTCCATGACCGTGAATTATGGTCGCCTGTCTAATTCCATTAGCAATCGCCTGACTCAGAAAACTTTCCATAGCGAGGAGTGCCTCTTCAGAACTCATTCCCCGAAGGTCGCAAGTTGTTTTTACCTGTGAGGTCAACTCCGTGTGAATATTCACACTGATTTGTTCCGAGATCTTATCCGCGGCACGTTTTTTCTTTAAACTTCCTTTTAATCTATCAGTTGCTATAACAGTTTCTATTTTACCCAAACCCACTCGGACTTTCTTTTTTCCTGTGGGATTTTCCAATAGAACTCCTGTTGCCCCATAACTTTCAATCAATACCGAATCGCCTTCCTTTAGTTTCTCAGGAGCAATTTTCCATTCAGAAAGATCGTCTCGATGTGCGGATAACGGTATCCGCCCCATCATCCCAAGTTCACGTTCTGCCTTACGAAGTTTTGAGATGTCTGCGCTTCCCTTAACTTCCTGCATCATTTGGCGAACCTGGTTTTTCGCTTCCCGAACAGAAGCTTGTATTCGTTTTGATTTTTCAAGTTTAAATTTTTTCTCTTTTTCTTGAAGACTCTCAGTAACTTCACGCTGTTTCCTAATTAGATCCTCTAATTTTAGAGTCGCAGACCGCAAACCTTCTTTTTCTTTAAGCAATTCAACTCTCTGCTGAGTTAAATTTTTTAGTACCTCATCAGCCCGCGTATCCTGAGACTGGTAAATCTTTCTTGCCCGTTCCGTAATTCTCATATTAAGACCAAGCTGTTCGGCAATCTCGATAGCAGCGCTATGACCAGGCACGCCAAAAATGAGGCGGTAGGTTGGTGCGTGCGATTTAGAATCAAACTCCGTACATGCATTAAGAAATCCACTGTGTGTTTGTGCAAGAAGCTTTAATGCCATGTAGTGTGTCGAAACAAGAGTTGTTACTCCTTTATCATTTAGCTCTGTCAGCATGGCTTCTGCTAAAGAGGCCCCTTCGTGTGGATCCGTAGCTATTCCCAGCTCATCGAGCAAAATGAGTGAACCTGAGGCAGCATGATTCATAATATGGATAATCTTTTTAATATGCGCTGAGAAGGTTGACAAACTGAGCTCTATACTCTGTTCGTCTCCAATATCAGCATATACTTCTGGATAAAATGGAATATGTGATTCTTTATCAACCGGTAAAAAAAGTCCTGCACGAACCATAAGGGTCATCAAACCAACTGTTTTAAGAGTTACAGTTTTTCCCCCCGTGTTTGGGCCCGATATGATAATTACATGTGTCGATTGATCCCAGGCAATATCATTTGGAATTACGTCTTTTCCATTTAG
>JBGTUV010000236.1:0-2097 GCA_041938985.1 Candidatus Nitromaritima sp.
GCGATGTTAAACAGTATGATTCATGATTTCAAATAAAATCATAGGTGGGGAAAGATTAATTACATTTATCTAAAATATGTGAAATATTTTTGAACAAAAAACCCCGCTGGGTGGGTCTTGATCTTTAATTAATCGGAACTATGATACTGAATTTTTGATAATGTTCCAGTTCGATCCAAAGTCTGTACCCTTAATTCCTGAATTCTATGAAGAAAATTAGTTATTTTATCGTTAGTCATTATTATCTCAAAGATCGGAACTTGCAGACTTTAAAATTAATTTCACAGATACATGATGAATCCAACACCAATTAAAAACATATTCCTGCCAGTAATTACAATATTACTAACTTTTTTCATATCTTCGTGCAGCAAGGATGTTTCGTTCAGATTTGAGGTACGAGACAAGGAAACTCTTCATGAAGAAGAACGTGAATCCATTCCTGGACTGCGAACCTGTTTTTGGACACGTGGACCCGCAAGCAAAGATCCTTACATTAATATCGCCTACCCTGATGCTAGTGTTTATTATTGGAATGCCACCTTTACTGTTCCCGAAGGTGCCCAATTGCATCTTGAAGGTGAATTTCCTCATTCAAGATATATGTCACTAATTAGCTATGATGGTCGGGGTACGCCAATAGAGTCTTTGGCCGATTATCTTATTGTACCGGAAGAGAATTCCGTAAACCCTTTTGTAGAAGGGGCAAATAGAACAATTAAAAAAAGAACTTACACAATTGAGATTGTTAATCTTCCTCCACAAATAAGAAGAAAAGAAGGAACCCGGCTGAAGCTTCAAACCGATGTTAAAGGTTCTGGCCCACAAAAAGAAATCAGTTACCGAAATTCCCTAAATGCAACACAATACGCACATGGGCAACAATCAATTATCTATCGAATATATGTCCCGGATAAAGATAAAAATGAATCTGGAGGGGTGCCTTTACCTGAACCTGTTTTAACCCTGCAAAACGGAGATGTTTTAAGAGGAGATGATGCCTGTGATGCGTTACGCACCAACCAAGCGGCGCAAATCACCATCGATGCAGTTGGGTTGCCCATGACGGTATACTCACAACTTGTAAATCAACCCGGTAAACCGGATACATGGCCAGCCACAGTACCGCCAACTTGGTACCTTCAATATGACAGGGATTTTCTTCTAGGTATTTATAACGGTCAGCTACCAAAATCCGCTAGAAAAAGCACCGGAGGCTTTTATCCAAATCTCGATAACAATTATGTAAGGACCATTATTAACCGTAAACATGGGAAAGTCTTTGTTATGAAGGGGAAGTTGCCCAAAACCCCAAAAACCTATCATGGTGATAAATTCATGACCAAAGGAGAGTTGGTATACTGGTCTGTTTGCTCCAATCAAGGATTTGCAAATACCCGGGTGAACGATTGCCTTTTTGATGAGCAGGTTCCTGTGAATAAAAGTGGTGAATATCTCATTGCGGTAAGTCGAGAAGAAGACCGCCCTCGGAATGCCTATCCCGAATGTGGAGTTGGTTGGTTACCGATGGCCGATGATGGTGACGGCGCTATTGACGAAGACGTCACTGTTATTCAAATTAGGAACATGTTGGCCTCTCCAGATTTTGAACATGCAATACAAAACGTAAATGAGATTGGTAAAGAAAAGGAGGTAATGGGGCCTTATTTACCTGTTTCTTTTTACACTACAACAGGAGCATTTGAAATTATTTTCCCATGCCTTAACTGATACGGATGAATTAAATGAACAGTCAATAACATAACGTTTATAAACAAAAAACACCGCTAATAGAGGGTTAATCAATTAAACCAGACTCCATAGCCTAGGCTTCGTAGTGCTTTACCCAACATCTCTTCAATTTTTTCAGCGTCTTTTCTGGTTGGAATTGGGTTATACTTCTCATAGAGGTCTGGTCTAAGCTTAAGACCATAATACTTTGCAAATTTGTTTGACTTATAACCCTCTTTATGTTGCTCAAACCTGAGGGATGGTTTTCTTGAAGATTGACCTACATAGAGACAGCTATTTCCACTGATATACTTTGGGTTTTTAGCTCGAAATTTTCTCAGGTCTGCTACTGCTGGGTCTAATTCT
>JBGTUV010000237.1:0-2077 GCA_041938985.1 Candidatus Nitromaritima sp.
GGCGATGTAATGCTTTGGTGCAACATCAGGTCAGAGTAATACGTAAACATCGAATTTCGAGTGATGACAGGTCTGCTAGTACCCGATTTAGTAACCGTGGTTGTCGACAAGCGTCCAAAACGCTCGTGATTTCCGGTACCGTAGTCATTGTTGGTCGTGGTATATATCAAATCACCTGAGGATTGGTCTTCCGTTTCAACTTCACTGAAAGTCAGATTCCCCCATGTGTCATATTGACTGGTCGTTACAATCGTACTGATTTTTGTCGATAGTCCATCAGAACCATAAACGAAGTTTTCTTCTATAGACTCATCAATATAGGGGAAATAGACTCCGGTGGCCGTTTGTTTTGTATCAAGCGTATTTTTAGAAATAGAGAGTGTACTGTTACCGCGGTATTGTTTGGTAAAAACCGGCATGCCTGTCGTAGCATAATGGGTGGGAGAATAGTCTTGGCTATATTGCGTTTCAGTGACTACATCGGTCTGAAGGTCGGTCGTTCTGAGCATTTGAAAACCCAGTGAGCCTCGCCCTTTTTTGTGAACCAATAGACCACCATATTGATATTGTACCTCAACATAATTACCTGTATTCACTAAGGTCTTCACACGGCTTACCAGCTGCGCACCAGAAAGTGGAGAAAACGCATCATTATCTATTTGATTATCCGATGCTCGCGTGACATAAACCGACGTATCCGTCATCGGTGCATAAGTGATAACCGTATCCACACCAAAACCATTTGTGATGGTATTAATGACGTATTCTTTAATCGTACTGCGCTTAGAGTGACGTACCCAGTTTGAGCCCGTAGACGTAAGTAAATCTAACTTGCCATCACCATTGGTGTCACCAAAGCGCATTGTTGCATTGGCATCGAAGTTTTCAAAGCCACGATCTTGAAACACCACCCACTCATTTGCAGATGAGGGACGCGAGAAATTCACTTCCCATTGGCTACTCCTTTTATCTAAACTAATTATTGTTTGTATATTCGTGTTTATGTTTTTCAATAGCCATCTTTAAGATAATAAAATTATACAACCACCCAAAAGCTAAACCACCAATAGCTCCATCTGCACAGCCCCAAAGAAAACCTATGATGCTTCCAGATGGACTAATATTATACCCGACGTAGAACCTTCCAATTAAAGTTGGATCGCCCGATGAACCCTCAAGCAAAATAAGCCACCACGTCAGAAAAAAAAGACCCACACCCCATAAAAATCCACAAGTTAATGCAAACGCTTTAATATTTAATTGCATTGTTACCCCCTTTATCTAAAGACACTAACGAAACTTCCTCTTTGTTTTATTTGTAGTCGAAGATCATAAGAACAATGAACCCGACTGTTGTTAAAACTGTCATCCAAATCATGAATTTGAACACACTTTACCCCCCCTCCATTTTAAGTTTATTCCTACATTATAACCTCATTCATTCATCACCTTGCCTAATCCCTGCCGACTAGCATAAAATAGCCTCATCCTTCAACAAAAAGAGCAGGGACATATGAATACCAAGCCAACTAATGCATAATTCGACCTCATTTTTTTTATATAGGATTTTATTTCTTCCACCACTTGTCAGCTTCTTAACATTCATATGCTTAAAGTATGACTTTACTTTGACCCTGAAAGGTATTGATTTGATATTTTTTGGAGGCCTGTTTTTCGTTTTTGCAATTAGTATAAGCACAGCCAATACCAGGCGTTTTCAAGCAATTGAAGAACTGGCGAATTTATGGGCATTAGCAATGAGTTTTTGGCAAACAGGAAAAAGGCATTTATCTGAAGGGGAAAAAGAAAAATTGCAATATGAATTGAGGGAATTTTTTGAAAAATTAAGATTTCTTTTTCATGTTGATGTGGTTGGTGAAGAGGCTAAAAAGAGACTTGCTGACATTGATGATTTCTTTAATGAAATTAGTTTGACTGTTGAAAAATTTAGAAAAACAGAGAAGGTAAGCGCACCAGAACTTGCTTGTCTTTTGGGTTGGTTCGAAAAAATGTACTCGAGTTTTGAAAAGTTGCTTGCAATTAAAGAAAATAGAACTCCAAGAACATTAAGAATTTT
>JBGTUV010000238.1:0-2038 GCA_041938985.1 Candidatus Nitromaritima sp.
TTGGACTAAATTGCAAATAAATCATTATCTTATACGCCTTTTGTTGATCGTTTTTAGTGATCGTCATTGATCAGTAGAACAAAAAGTAGCTTGTGTGTTAATTCAACGAATGATTAAAAGCTATTCAAGGTGAGGAGTCTTGTTTCTTAGTAAGTTACATTGTATTAACAATTTAGTCTCTGTACTAAAGGTGTAGTGATGTAACATAAACAAAGTTTATCGGTGAAAGTACATGTCGAATAAACGTATTAAAAGTGCAACCGAACTGTCATTTTATAATTTTCATGAAAATAACAGAGTAACAAGTACAAAGTACTACTTTCTCTTTGTTCGGTAAGAATTTGAAGAATTCGTTTTATTTCATCATTTCAGGTTAGTAATAACGTTGCCCTTGTTCGTTGCCACGTTTGTCGATTAAACATAGCCAATAAGAGCTCGCTCTTTTAGACTACGCATTCAAAGAATGTCAATGTGACTTAAATAGGGACGCTAATTTTGCAGGAGTGTCTGAGAGTTTCTAAGAATGTCTTATGACTAATTCTATGCTGTGGCTTTAAGAAGATGCGAAGCGCGTCTTTTATTTCTTGTCCAACACGAATCTTATGCGTCAAATAACAAAATAAAATACTGAGGCTTTAGTGACAAAAAGTGATGTAAGTAAGCGCTCGTCTGATTTGCTCGAAGGAGATATCAGTACAACACTCAAAAGAATGACCATACCCATGATACTCGGTATGGTTATGATGATGAGTTTTGGGTTAATCGATACGTTCTTCGTCAGTCTGTTAGGTACAGACCAACTTGCAGCAATTAGTTTTACCTTTCCTGTAACTTTTACCGTCATTAGCTTAAACATTGGTTTAGGTATTGGCACGTCAGCCATTATTGGCAAGTTACAAGGCAGTAAAGCGCTCGCAAAGTCTAAGATGTACGCAACTGGCTCAGTCATGCTGTCAGTATTATTAGTAGGGACATTAGCGTGTATTGGCTATTTCACTATTGAGCCCGTTTTTAAATTGTTAAATGCTTCACAAGGGCTCATGCCGTTCATTTCGGATTACATGGGGTTGTGGTACTTATCGAGTATCTTCTTGGCTATGCCAATGGTGGGTAACAGTGTGCTTAGAGCCTGCGGTGATACGCGCACGCCCAGTATTATTATGGCTGCCGGTGGTGGACTTAATGCGTTACTCGACCCTTTATTTATATTCGGATTCGGACCAATACCCGCAATGGGGATAAAAGGTGCAGCACTTGCGACATTTATTGCTTGGATAGTGGGGGCATTATGGATTTTATACATATTAGCCGTACGCAGAAAGCTGATGCTACCTCGCTTATTAACGCTAGACGAGCTTAGAGAAAGTAGTGGTGAAATTTTAAAGATAGGTCTGCCCGCGGCTGGCGCTAATATGCTCACACCAATCGCTGGTGGTGTCATGACCGCCGTAGTGGCAAGCTATGGAGCGGAAGCTGTCGCTGCTTGGGGAGTTGGGAATAGAATGGAATCTATCGCCAGTATAGTTGTACTGGCTCTTTCAATGACATTGCCGCCTTTAAAAAAGCCATTACAAAAAAAACATGTGCTGTCCTGATAGAGCCAATCCAAGGCGAGGGAGGAGTCAACCTGGCACGAGATAGTTATCTCAAAACCTTACGTAAGATCTGCAATGAGGAAGGAATTCTCTTAATTTTTGATGAAATCCAAACTGGTTTTGGAAGAACGGGTCGCTTTTTGCTTACGAACGATACAAAATAAAACCCGATATAATTACTTTAGCCAAGGCGCTTGGTGGAGGAGTTGCAATAGGAGCAATGGGCAGCACCAACAAGATAATCGAATCATTTTCCCCGGGAACGCACGGAGCAACATTTGGAGGAAACCCGTTGGCCTGTGCCGCCTCATTAGCATCTCTAAAAACTTTAACTAAAAAAGGATTTTTACAAAGAATTTTTGGCTGGTTTTAATATATAAATAATACATGTATCCAATCTTATTTTCTTATAAGGGAATTCAAATTTCCACCTATGGCTTAAT
>JBGTUV010000239.1:0-1987 GCA_041938985.1 Candidatus Nitromaritima sp.
TTGTCCTTTTTGTAGAGTGTTTTTAATGCTACTATAAAAAAGCTTTGTAATGACTTTAAAAACAATAGATTGATCTTTCTCGTATAAGGCTAGGTCGATTGGTAGTGAGATAGTTTATTTTTTCCCTTTAGAGTAGAAGGCGTTTTGACGCCAAGAAAATTATGTCGAAATCTTCTATAGATCCCGAATCAGCGAAAAAGATAGTACAGATAAAAGAGAAATTTGACTTTGAAAATGGTCACCTACACCCATCAACTGAAAATGATGAGGGGATTTTTTCCAAGTGCTCTAACTACCAAGCTCCCAAGCAAGCTAAGGATTTAGGAATATATCCTTACTTCCGCGAAATCGAAAAAACAGGGAGCTCCCATGTAGTCATTGATGGGAAGGATGTAGTAACCATCTCAAGTAATAACTACCTTGGCTTGGCCAAAGACCCTAGGGTCATTGCGGCAGGAAGAGCTGCTATTGAAAAGTTTGGAATTGGGTGTACCGGGAGTCGGTTTCTTAACGGGACATTGAGTTTGCACCGCACTTTGGAAAAAAATATTTCAAACTTTCTTGGTCGTGAAGATTCGATTGTTATGTCAACTGGTTTTCAGGCTAATCAGGGAACCATCGCCTGTCTTTTGGGAAAACAGGACGTAGCCTTTTCAGACCGTGAAAATCACGCGAGTATCTATGAGGGTTGTGCTATTGCCCCAGGAAAAACGTTGCGTTATCGGCATAATGACATGGACCACTTGGAACATCTGCTTCAAAAAAACTCTCAAGTCAGAGGAAAACTTATTATTACAGATAGCGTTTTCAGTATGAGCGGTGATGTCGCCAACCTTCCCGAAATTGTTAAGCTTGCAAAAAATCACGGGGCGAGTTTATTGGTTGATGAAGCTCATGGAATGGGAGTTTTGGGTGATAATGGAAGAGGGGCTTGTGAATATTTTGATGTCGAAAAAGATGTTGATATTTATGTGGGAACTTTTTCTAAGAGCTTGGGATCAATCGGAGGTTTTGTTTCTACAAAAAAACATATAGCAGAATACATCAGGCATAAGGCTTCTGCGTTTATTTTTACAGCAGCTTTACCGCCCGCTTCTGTTGCAGGAGTTATAGAGGGGTTAGATATTCTTGCTAGTGATTCGAAACGAAGAAAACTCTTGCATAAAAATACAGCTTTTATTAAGCGAGCTTTTTTTGAAATGGGAATTCAGGTAAACAACAATCATGTGCCTATTGTGCCTATTCAGATAGGTGATGAAGCTCTTACTCTATATATGAATAGGCTGTTGTTTGACGACGGAATATTTGCCGGTGTCGCCGTGTCTCCAGTAGTTCCGCCATTGAAAGCTATGATTCGAACCAGTTATACTTCTGCACATACAAAAGGAGATCTGGATAAAATTTTAATCTCATTTGGGAAGAATTTAAAAAGAATAGGTGTCTTGCCCCAGTAATGGTCCTTAGCGTTAAAGAAGTAAAAACTCCTGCCGATAAAAAACAGTTCATTCAGTTGCCATGGGGGATTTATGGCGATTCCTCCCTATGGGTTCCTCCTTTAATTAGCGAGCGTAAAAAGTTCTTAGACCCCGCAGTAAATCCATTTTTCAAAGATTCAAAAGTTGATTTATTTTTAGTCGTTTCTAATAATCGAACGGTTGTGGGAAGAGTTGCACTGATCGAAAATCATGTTTACAACAAAAAGTTGTCTCAACAGGTAGGTTTTTTTGGAATGTTTGAAGTGATAAATGATGAACAAGCTTCAGATTTATTGCTCGATGAGGCAGAAAAATGGTGTCAAAAAAAAAAATTCAACAAACTCATGGGCCCAGTAAATTTATCAACTAACCATGAATGTGGTTTGCTTGTAGATGGTTTTGATATTCCGCCGGTTATAGGAATGCCATATAATCCTCGCTACTACTCAAACCTTCTTGAAGGATGGGGGTTGGAAAAAAATAAGGACCTCGTTTCCTTAAGGATGGAATTA
>JBGTUV010000240.1:0-1958 GCA_041938985.1 Candidatus Nitromaritima sp.
ACTTGGACGGGAGACCTCGCGCGCAGCCTCTTTGGTAATTGTAAAACGTTCTTCCTGGCTGAGTATTCTTCCACATTTTACTTGTTCTTGTGCCAACCTGCGGTAGCAGTTTTCAACTATGATTACAGCTCCATCGACGATGATTCCAAAGTCTATCGCTCCCAGACTGAGAAGGTTTCCGCTAATTTTATTACTCACCATACCGGTTACTGCAAATAACATTGAGAGCGGTATTACTAGAGTGGTAATGAGAGCTGCTCGGAAATTTCCAAGCAAAAGAAAAAGGATCACGATAACCAGCAATGCTCCTTCAAGAAGGTTATTTCTTACTGTCTTCAAAGTTGCGTTTACCAGGTGAGTCCGATCGTAAAGAGTTTTAGCTACAATTCCCTTAGGTAACGTTTTGTTGATCTCTTTCATTTTTTCGGCGACGCGTAATGAAACCGAACGACTGTTTTCTCCTTTAAGCATGAAAACAGTTCCCAAAACCGCTTCTTTTCCGTTTAAAATCGCCGCACCGGTTCGCAGGTCTGTTCCTAATTTAACTTCCGCTACATCTTTTACGTATATAGGAACACCGTCATGACTTCCTAGTACAATTTGTCGAATATCTTTCAAATCCTTTACTTGGCCGGGAGATCGAACCAGATACTGTTCCCCTTGATGCTCGATGTATCCTGCACCCGTGTTTGAATTATTTTTACTCAAAGCTTCCATCAGATCGCGAAAGCCAATCCCAAAAGCGATCATTTTTCTGGGATCAGGAGCAACTTGATATTTTTTTACATAGCCGCCAATACTATTGACTTCTGTAACACCAGGAACATTGAATAGTTGTGGTCGTATGATCCAATCTTGGACCTCTCTTAGTTCCATTAGAGAGGAAGGTTCCTGATTTTTATTAGAGGAGTGGTCTTCTCTTTCGACGGACCACATGAAAATCTCCCCAAGTCCCGTAGCGATAGGGCCAACAAGGGGTTCTGTGTTTTCAGGCAAAATCTCTTTGATTCCTTGCAGACGTGAGCTGATCAATTGCCTTGCAAAGTAGATATCTGTACCATCCTCAAAAATAGCAGTGACCTGAGACAATCCGTATCGTGATAGTGAACGAGTATTTTTTAGTTTTGGTAGTCCGGCAATGACTGTTTCTACGGGGAATGTGATCCGCTGTTCAACTTCCAGAGGGGTGAAGCCAGGAGCTTCTGTGTTAATCTGAACCTGAACATTAGTGATATCGGGAACTGCATCAATGGGAAGGATTAGAAAGTTGTAAGCTCCCAAAATACCCATAAAGATGGTAGCTGCAATCACTAACAACCTTTGCTTGATGGAGAAGAGTATTAATTTATTGAACATAATTTAACTGTACCTAATGTGAATGAGTAGCCCCCGATTTTTCTATTTCAGCTTTAACGGTGAAACTATTTTTCACGGCGTAATTTTCTCCAGCTGATAAACCATCTAATACTTCGACCCAACTCCCGTCACTAACTCCAATCTCGACAGGGCGACCTTCGAAATAGTCTCCATACTTCACAAAGACAACAGACCAATCGCGTAGATTCTGAATAGCTTCTGCCTTTATAGCAATTGGAACGGGCCGCTCTTCTACAATTAGTTCAACATCAACAAAAGTCCCCGGACGCCACAGATTTTTTTGGATTAGGAATTACCACCCGCCCTGTAATAGTTCTATTTGTTTCGTCAATGATGGAACTTAAGTATGTCAATCGACCTGTTTCCTCAATTCCCATAGGCTCGTTAATGACTCTTACCTCTTGCCCAAGTTCTACGGCTTTGATGTTATTCGCTGGGATTGCGATATTGATCCAGACATCGGAGAAATCAGCCAAAATAAATATATTGTCATCCTTTTTAATAGCTTCCCCGGTTGTGAGATGTCTCTTTATAACAAGACCACTTAGGGTAGACCTTAACTCGTACTGGGTGAATATAGG
>JBGTUV010000241.1:0-1947 GCA_041938985.1 Candidatus Nitromaritima sp.
CCGTTGGTTGGTCCTGATCCGCTAAACTCAAAATAGGAGGATGACCTCCCAATGCTTGAAGTGCTGTGACATGGGCGATTTCAGGATGATTATTTGTTTGGCTTAAATGCATCAATACTACCCGTTGAAGGTGCTCATGGTTAATTGCTGCCAATAGCTCTCCGCAGGCCTCATTGGATAAATGACCAAGGTCACTTTTTATTCTTTTTTTCAGGGTCCACGAATAAGGACCAACATCCAACATCTCAACATCATGATTGGATTCTAATAGCAATACATGGGAATTCTTTAATATTTCACGAACCTCATGAGTAACCATTCCCATATCGGTTGCGTGCCCTAATTTTCTGTTTTGGCATCGAATCACGTAAGCGACGGATTCCTTCGCATCGTGAGAAGTAGTATAGGGTTCTATCTCAAGACGACCTACTTGCACCGTTTCACCTGAGCGAATGGGATGGAATATCGGGACACTTCCCAATTTTTGGCCGGCTTGAATGGTCCCATTGGTGGCATATAACGGTATGGAGTATTTGCGTACTAAAGGTCCGACGCCACCTATGTGGTCAGAATGTTCGTGTGTTAAAAAAACAGCATCTAATTCTTCAGGTGTTCGGTCAATTGATTTCAAGCGTCGTCCAAGCTCCTTGACACTCAATCCCGAATCAATAATTATTTTTGCTGTATCAGACTCGATGTAAATACAGTTTCCTCGACTACCACTGGATAGCACAGAAAATTTAAAAATAGGATGGCCTTTCTGAGAAGTCCACAAACTTTAAGTTTGGGAGTATTTTAAATTTATATATAAGTGACTTTACAGCTAAGATTTTCAATTGGAAAGAGGGGCGCTTTGTTAAATTTAAGAAAAGCCCTATTTTTTTTCTAGTACTGCCTTGATAGACATTTCAGGAACATCATCTACGATTTCAACCGAACCTATATTTTTTGCCAATATAAGTCGAAGCTTATTATAAGCATTTTTTTTATCATGGTACATAGACTCAATGATATCTTTAGACTTTAAATCAGGTGCCTGAATAGGTAGGCCAATTTTTTTTAATAAGTTTGTTATGCGGATAGGTATATCTTCATTACACAGTCCAATTTCGACAGAGAGTAAAGCTGCCTGAACCATGCCTATGGATAATGCTTCTCCATGAAGATACTCAGTGTAATTGGTAAGAGTTTCAATCGCATGTCCGAAAGTATGCCCGAAGTTGAGTATCATTCGATGCCTACTCTCACGCTCATCTTTTTCTACTACTCGAGCTTTAATAGCGCAAGAAGTTTCAATGATATATTCTAGACAGTCACTATTCAGAGAAAGAATTTCTTTCGTGTTGTTTTCTAAAAAAGCGAATAGCTCCGCATCGGCTATAACTCCATACTTTACAACTTCGGCAAGCCCGGCTCGGAATTCTTTTTTAGGAAGCGTTTTCAGAGTGTCAAGATCAATTAAGACCAACTTAGGCTGATAGAAAGCCCCAATCATATTTTTCCCGCGTGGGTGATTCACCGCAGTTTTACCACCCACACTGCTATCCACTTGTGAGAGTAAGGTGGTCGGTATTTGAATGAAATGGATTCCACGCTGATAAGTAGCTGCTATGAAACCAGTCAGATCGCCTATCACTCCGCCACCAAGGGCAATCAATGCCGATTTGCGATCGCAGTTCATCTCGAGCATACGGTCGTAAACTAACTCTGCTTGCTGAAGTGATTTTGATATTTCGCCTTCGGGGATCTCTATGACACCGGATGAGTAACCGGCATTGACTAACCCGGGTTCGATTTTTTCTCCAAACAAATTTCTTACAGAGGGATGTGTGATAATAATACTCCGACTGGGCTCAAATCGTTTAGAAATAAACTCTCCGACTTGAGACAGAATATTTCGGCCGATTAAAATATCGTAACTTCTTTCATCTAGGTCGATGTTCAAAC
>JBGTUV010000242.1:0-1939 GCA_041938985.1 Candidatus Nitromaritima sp.
ATATCAAGGCTCACCACTGTAGATTTTTTTTGTGGGAGCATAATCCTTGGAATCATGGCCTTTGCTTCACTATTTTTGGCTTTCGGATTGGGACTTGTAGGGTATCAGGTATTTCTCTGGATAAAAGATGGTGTATGGTCCGAGTTTGCCACAATGGAAGTATTCAACTTCCTTTTTGAGAACACACTTTTAGCCCAGTGGTTAGATAACCCCGAATCGTGGTTTGGACTCCAAAAAATAATAGAATGGCTCCTATATAATATCCCGGTCTCAGTTGCCCTGATCGTGCCCTCAATCATGGTTCTTGTTGGGATGATGTGCGTGACTGGCGTGGCTCTTACTTTGAGGTTTTATCAATTTAAATCCAAAGAAAACATTTAACCGAATTCAAATTTTTCTTTTAATTAAAAAGTGATTTTAAGCGGGCACTTTTTTACAAAAACTTTTTAAGAAACTTAACCAACTGATCTGCTCCCACCCAGGGTACCCGGGCCTGAATGACTCCCTCGGAGTCAATAACCAGGACTGTCGGCATATCCCTTTGGGAGTAATTCTTATGGACAGATTGGTCTGGGTCAATTAGGTAAGAAAATTCTACGCTTTCAGGAAATCCGTTAAGATATTTCATAACCGAAGCTTTTGAATCTCCGTTGGTATTTATTCCCAAAATAGTTAATTTTTCAGAAGAAAGCTGTTCCTTAACCTTGTTAAACTCTAAGGCTTGCTTCATACACGGCACGCAAATATGAAACATGCCTACCAAGACAACCTTCCCTTTTAAATCAGACAAAGTTATCTTTTTACCATCTACTGAAGTCAATGAAAAATTTGGTGCCGGATCACCTGCAAGAGGAACCTTCGCATAAGAATTTTGAGTTAAAAATAATATCGACAAAAATGCTAAAACCAAATTTTTATACATTTCTGGACTCCTTGTTGATACAAAGCGGAATAAAAAAAGTTAAAAGATATATCACTTGAAGTATTGAGACTGTTTAGATCATTTTAAACGGGCTGAAATTAATATGAAAGCACAATCGAAATACGCTTTCTTGCTGGTGCAACAAAAAATACTCTTTATTAAACCATGTATTCAAAAGCCTTAAAAGTCTGTTTTTAAAACGATAACTCGTCCTTGACTTGATCCTTTATATATATTACAAATGGACAAAAAAATCCTTTGAGAGTTGTATATTATGCATCTGGTGTCATACTTATTACTTGCTGTAATTTTGTCCCCTGAGCTAGCTATTTCTGGTTCCTTAAACGGTACCGCTATATTTTCAGGTAAAATTGAACAGTTAAAACCCTATAAAACAGGGAAGTATAAGAAGGCTTGTGGTACGGATATCCCAAATGAATCCATGTTAATTAATAATAAAGGCGTTGGGAATGTAGTTATCTCACTCCATGGCAAAAAATTGAAAAAGCGAGGCGGTGAGTACAAGTTGGATCAGAAGAAATGCAGATACGAACCTCATGTAATTGCCGTGCCCCTAGACTCAGAGCTAAAAATACACACAAGTGATCCGATCAACCACAATATTCATACCTATTCTTTTGAAAACGACCCAATTAACATCATGTTTCTTCCGGGTCAGGACGCATACTCTCAAGAAATGGAGGAAGCTGAAATCATCAAGGTGGAGTGTGATCTACACGACTGGATGAGAGCTTGGATCGTTGTTACACCTAATGCATATTCAACCGTTTCGGGTACTGACGGATCTTTTGAGATCCCTGATGTCCCGCCAGGGAAATATGAGTTAACTGCATGGCATGAAACGCTTGGAAGTCTGACCAAAAATATCACTGTTGGAAAGAAAAAGGTCATGGATTCATGAAATTGAGAAATGCAATTAAACAATCGTGTGATACTTATTTCTATGAGGTTGCGAGACTTTTGGGAGTTGATCGTCTTTCAATTACAGCAAAAAAA
>JBGTUV010000243.1:0-1901 GCA_041938985.1 Candidatus Nitromaritima sp.
TATTGCAAAAAATAAAAAGCTTCTAAGGCATCTTGCTTTAGGTGTGAGGGGAGTAGTTGCTGTTGTTGGTTATGTGGAAAAAGTAAAAAGGAATTTATATAATTCTGCCGCGTTGCTATATAAAGGCAAGGTGGTCGGAAACTATAGAAAAATGATTCTTCCAAATTATGGGGTTTTTGATGAAAAAAGATATTTTGTAGAAGGTGATGAACCAACCTGCTTTGTGATGAATGGCATAAAGATAGGTTTGACCATTTGCGAAGATATCTGGGACGTGAATGGACCCGGTAAAAAGATTTGCGAAGAGGGGCAGGCGGACGTTCTTCTCAATATTTCCTCCTCTCCTTACTTCAAAGGCAAAGGTAGATCACGCGAGGAAATGATCCGCCAGCGAGCACGCCAATACAAGGCTCATATTGTATATGCTAATTTGGTAGGCGGTCAGGATGAGTTAGTTTTTGATGGCCACAGTCTTGTGGTTGCTCCAGATGGAACTTTTATAGCGAAAGGCAATGTATTTGAAGAGGAAATGATTTATGCAGATTTAAAAATTCATCCAAAGTCTGCAAAACAAAATTCAAAAAAATCGATAAATTCGTCGATTAAAACATATCATGTTCCAACTACTTTAAATCGTGTGAGTAAGCCGGTTATCTTAAAACGTAGAGTATATAAATTGGGGTCAACAGAAGAAGTTTTCAAGGCCTTGGTTCTTGGTACTCGCGATTATATGAAGAAAAATGGTTTTGGTGAGGCGGCTATCGGTTTGAGTGGTGGAATTGATTCGGCTCTTACAGCAGTGATAGCGGTAAAGGCAATCGGCCCAGAAAATGTAGTGGGTATTACCATGCCCTCTAATTATTCCTCACGAGGAAGTATAGACGATTCAGAAGCTCTGGCAAAGAACTTGGGCATGCGAACTATTTCACTCCCCATAAAAGAAGTTATGCTGGCCTACGATAAAATTCTTTTCAAAGTATTTAAAAACTTACCTTCTGATACTACAGAGGAAAACCTACAAGCCAGAATTCGAGGGAACTTAATGATGGCTCTTTCAAATAAAATGGGCTGGCTCGTGTTGACTACCGGCAATAAAAGCGAATTCAGTGTTGGTTACTGTACTTTGTATGGTGATATGGCAGGAGGATTTGCCGTTATTAAAGATGTTCCAAAAAAATGGGTATATCGATTATCGAAATGGATTAACAAAAATGAGGGTTATGCCCTAATTCCAGAAACAATTATTACGAAAGAACCTTCAGCAGAATTGCGGCCAGGACAGAAGGATACAGATTCTCTGCCACCGTATTCATTGCTGGACAAAGTTTTGGCCCGATATATAGAGGAAGATCAAGGAATGGAAGAGCTCAGGGGAATTGGACTTCCCATGAAAGAAGTTAAGAAAATAGTTAAATTGGTAGACAATAGTGAATACAAACGCAGACAAGGTCCCCCCGGAATAAAAATTACACCTAAGGCGTTTGGGAAAGACCGTCGTTTGCCTATTACCAATTGCTATGAGCCATAAATTGTTATTTTTTGTCTGTAATTTTTTCAGCAAAACATCAGAGGTCTTATTTTTTAGCCTAAACATAATTAGGAGGGAAATATGAAAAAGAAAATTGGGGTGGTTCTTTCAGGTTGCGGGGTTTATGACGGAACAGAGATTCATGAATCGGTCATAACTCTTCTTGCCATTGATCGCGCTGGAGCCGAAGCTGTATGTATGGCGCCGAACGTTGATCAAATGCATGTAGTGAATCATCTTACCGGGGAAGAGGTTGCAGGAGAAAAGCGAAATGTTTTGGTCGAGGCCGCACGTATCGCCCGTGGCGATATAAAAGATATTAGCGAGGTGAAGGTGGACGACATCGATGCTTTGATATTCCCTGGTGGGTTTG
>JBGTUV010000244.1:0-1876 GCA_041938985.1 Candidatus Nitromaritima sp.
GTCCGATAATCTTCCCCTTCCATTTTTACAAAGTCACACATTTGGGCCAATCTTGAGAAAATACGGTCACCCACTTTTTCTTCTAAACTCTGCTTTTGAAAAGAGGTAACCCGGCCATTTGTATCAGTAGGTGCACCACTCTGATCAGAATAGTTTGTCGTAAATAATGTTATCTTGTCTGCTGCGTTATAGCGGGACGATATAAATTGATCCAAGATGGTTTGCTCCCACTCGTTATTCCGGCCCTTAGCTAATTCATCAATAACTAGTACTCTCGACTTGAGATAAGGTTCAATCAATGACATTTCCGACTGATCATGAGAATATCCGTGGCGAATATCGGATAATAATTGGAAAAAATCTACGAACTTTCCATTAACTTCGTCTTCCAAAATAAGTTGTTTTAAAATCGAAACCACTAGATGGGTTTTCCCTAAACCTGGGCCCCCCATAAAGAGAAGGCCCCGACAGGGTTGTTTAGGTGTTATATGAAAATCATCTAAAAAATCTTTAGCTCGTGACAATGCTTTTCTATTTTGTAATCCAATTGGTTGATAAATTTCAAGTGTAGAGTTGGAAAATTTCCCCGGAATACCGGAATCATTAAGTAATCGCAAACGTTTCCTAAAACTGAAACAAAAACTGCAATCGGCAAGAAAAGCCATCCCTTTATCATCTTGACGGAAAGTTCGACCCTCTCCATCACACTCTTGACAAAGAAAGCACGAGCATAGTTGCGCACGAAGTTTCCCCTCACGGTTTGATAAATTATATTTTTTGCCACTGCACTTTGGACAATCTCTAGGCTCTGTTTTCGTACTAGGCATCAAAATCTTTTTATTGTTTAGAGTTTATGTATTTCCTCTTGGATCTCTTGCTCAACAAGCGCTTGAATCTGTATCAGAGAAGTTTTTCCACTTCGCCTGTTACTTTGTTCTCCAAACCGAGAGTAACCATTTTCAATGGCCCTGCAAATCAATTCAACGGGAATGTTTCGTGATTCCCATTCGCCAATTAATTGGTAATCGCTAGCGGATAACGTCAAACCAGAACCTTTTAAGGAGAGAAAAAATTGCTCGATGGTTGTAAAATAATTCAACTGATTTAACCTCTAAAACCCGTATGGGGTTTTTTAAGATTTAACATCTAAAATTGTTCCAATGGTTTCATCGGCTACCGTAATAACTTTAGCATTTGCAGTAAATTCAGCTTGAGCGGTCATCTGGTTCACCATCTCTTTTGAGATATCAACCTTTGATGTTTCCGTGGAGTCAACGTCCGGTCGGCTTTCCGGTTTATCACCAACTGTAACCTTATTTATTCCGAGGCCAAGATCCTTTAAGTTAGCCAAATTGTTAGCGCTATTTTGCAACTTTTGCGCTGAGACTACCAACCCCGAAAGTGCATTGAACATACTATTGATCACAATAAGTCTCCTTGGGAGATTCTTGGTAGTAACATTATTTTCCGACGGTTAATTTCAATAACGGGCCCCACTGCAACGTTGAGTCATATTACCCTTTTACCAAAAAGGTTCAACGCAAAGTTTTTCCATGTTAGCAAAAACACGGCTAATCTTTTTATAACTTTCAATTTTTCAACTAGTTTAAAATCGAGTAACTACTGAAAAGAAATCTTTATATTGCTGCAGCGGTAGGTAAAGTTTGAATGGCTTTTTTTTGTCGTAAAGAAGCAAGCGAAAGAACCATTGCCGTTTCATCGCAGTTTTCTTGATGTAAACAAGCGTTGCAATCATTCCAAACTTTATGAGGAAGTCTTTCTTTATCTATCGTGCGGAATCCTAAACGTTTGAACATAGATACTGCGTAAGTAAGCACGAACAACGTGTCGCAATCGGTTGACAGCGCTTCTTTAA
>JBGTUV010000245.1:0-1859 GCA_041938985.1 Candidatus Nitromaritima sp.
GATCCATTTAAAAATAAAAGAAAACAGCCGATAACGATCGACCGACTTTTGAGTTATCCGTCCATTAGCAAGAAGAACAGGTATCTTTCGGCGGTTGCATTCACAAATTAGACCAGGCCACATTTCTGCTTCAATAAGAACAAGCATGGAGGGACATAAATGTTTTAGCAAAGGATTAATCCATAGCACAAAATCTGGTGGCATTCGGAACACATGTTCCACTCCCTCCTTCTTTGCCTGATCAAAACCTGCTGAAGTAAACGTAGACAAAACAATTGGACGAGCCTCCCCTTTTTCTTTTAACGCTGAAATGAGAACTTTTCCTAACCGTACCTCACCTACTGAAGCCGCATGAATCCATATGCAACCGTTCATTGTTTTAAGGATTTTATATCCAAAAATTCTTTTCAAAACATCGGATCTAAAGTTAGAACTAAAAATAGCTCGTAAGGCAATGGCGGGCGAGGCAACTAGGATGGAAAATCCAATGATGGTATGATAAAGAAAGCTCATAGAAATTGAAGTATACCCAAATTAAGTACATAGACGACTTTAATTTATGAAATTTGAACGACTTTATTACCGGATTATCTCCCCCAAGCGTAAGTTTTACCATTTCCCAGTTTATCTGATACTAAAACTGCTTTCATTTTTTTACCTCTGGGGTCATTGTTTTCGCATGTGGGCCTACAACTGTGACCTGTTCCCCTCAAACAAACTTGAATGTAGAGTCATCAGTGTTGGCAACCTGACCCTCGGTGGAACAGGAAAAACTCCGGTTGTTATGATGATAGCGGAAATTCTTCGCGGAAACGGACGAAAACCAGGAATTCTTTCACGAGGCTATGGAGGAAACTCTAAGAATGAAATCAACGTAGTGTGTGACGGAGAAAACATCCTGCTTTCAACTGAAATTGCCGGAGACGAAGCGGTGATGATGGCGAAACGACTTAAAAACGTCCCAATACTAGTAGGTAGCGACCGATATCAAACTGGACGTTATGCGATAAAACATTTTGGAGTAGATACTCTGATTCTTGATGACGGTTTCCAACACTTGGCTCTGAAACGCGATATGAACATTTTACTATTCGATCATCGGCGCCCGTTTGGCAACGGACAGCTCTTCCCTGCTGGCGAGTTGCGAGAACCTAAAAAGGAAACTCGTCGCGCTAATTTCGTCTGTATCACTCGATATTCAGGGTCGAGCTATCCACCTGGCATTAGCGAACGATTGATCAAAGATTTTCCACTCGTCAAAGCTACCCTACGACTCGACTCACTTTCAAACTTAAATAATGGAGAAGTTTTGGATGTTAAACAACTACGAGACCAACCTGTCGTAGCTTTTTCTGGAATTGCCAACCCAGATGATTTTCGAAAACTTTTAGAAAAATCCGGTGCGCGGGTGGCTTGTTATCATCCGTTTCCAGATCACCACGAATACATCCTAAACGACATTAGACAGATTGAAGATTCAGCACGTAAGTCAGGTGCAAAGTTCATTCTCACGACTGAAAAGGATGCTGTCAAAGTCAACTTAAGTTCAACCACTCTTCCTTTTTATAAAGTTGCTTTGGAAATGGAAATTTTAGAGGGGCGAGAAATATTCAATCAACAGGTATTGAACTAACACCGAATCAACTATGGAAATTACGGCGGAAAATAATAGAATACCTTCTCTAAACAGAAAGCAACAAACATCCTGCACAACCTTAAAATAAAAACTTGTAATGAAAAAAATAAAGATATTTCTTACGGAAAAATTCTTTATATTAATTTAATATTGCAAAAAAATAATCTTAAATATTTTTATTTTAACACTGGGGAAGGATTTTCTAATTATTTTAATATTCAAG
>JBGTUV010000246.1:0-1857 GCA_041938985.1 Candidatus Nitromaritima sp.
GCCTAAGGAACTTCCTCCCAAACCCAAAGCACCAGAAATTACGAATAAGAACAAACCTTTAATCAGAAAGCCTCCCGCGGGAGATCCTACATTTTTTCTCAAGAAGATCAAGCTTACCGGCAATACGGTGATCAGTGATGAAAGACTAATGCCGCTGGTTGATTTAGGAGAGGGGAAGGATGTTAGCTTGAGTATTTTGAACGCCATTGCTAACGAGGTTGCCGCGGTGTACGCGACAGAAGGGTATCTTCTAGTGCGCGTGTTTGTTCCCAATCAGGAAGTAAAAGATGCAACAGTGGAAATGGTCATCTCTGAAGGTAGGATTAATAAAGTTTTGGTTCAGGGCAACAAGAAACTGAGTACAGAAAAGTTTCAACAACGGATGAAGATGGTGCAGGAAGAACCGGTTCTAAGAGAACAGACTCTGGAACGTGTACTTCTTGAATTGAACGAACTGATGGGAGTTAAGGTCAGGGCAGTGCTGAAGCCAGGCGACTTGCCGGGAACCTCGGATCTGGTCATGGATGTGACCGAGTCCAGACCCTATACCGTTTCTTTTGACTCTGATAATTTTGGTTCGCGTTTTACGGGGCCTGTACGTTTTGGGTTGAGCATGAGCTACGCCAATATTTTTACTTTGGGAGATCAGTTTGCCACCCGATGGACACGCTCCGAGTATGGGCAGGACTCCTACACCCCTTTTTATACCGTCCCTATCAATTCTTACGGGACCCGCATGAAGGTGTCGTACACCTTTTTAGAAAATGAACTCAAGGACAAGCTTGAATACCTGGCGGCAGGGGGATCGCTTCATTCGGTTGGCCTGGAACTTTCCCACCTGCTGCATAAAAGTCGTACCGCCAGTTTTACGGTTCGTACCGGGCTTGATCTAAAAACCTTCGAGAACGAAGCACAGGGAATCAATACCACCAAGGACAACCTGATGAATGTATCGCTCGGGTTTGGGGGTAATCGGTCCGACTCTTATCTCGGCAGAACGTTTTACGATTTAAAATTCGAGATGGGGCTTCGTGAAGGAGACTCGTCCCGCGCCCTCGCGTCAAGGGCAGGCGGGCACGGAAAGGTTTTTACCACCCAGCTCAATATCACTCGTCTCCAGTCCGCGAAGATTTTAAACAGTTACTTCACCCTGAAGTTTCAAGGACAGGCTAATAACACGCGCTCGCTTTCATCTAATCTAATGGGGATCGGGGGGATGGGTACGGTTCGCGGCTACCCGTTGTCTGCGTTTCAAGGCGACAGGGGATACCACCTTTCGGCAGAGTACACGGTGCCTTTCCCATGGAAGATCAAATGGCACCGCAACTTTCCCGACCTGAGCAAGGTTCTTTCTGTTATTTCCTTCGTGGAACATGGAAAGGTTTTCGTTCGTAAAAAACGCGCGGGGGAAGTGGACCAGGAAATAACAACGGCGGGCGGAGGACTTAAAATCAGTATCCCTAAAAAAGAAGACAAAAGTCCAGCCGTCAGTTTTGCGGTTACTTACGGCGCGCCGGTGTTCAATAGTATCTTACCCGCAGACGAATCGTACGGAACGGTTTACCTAAACGGTATGATAAACTACTGATCAATATTAAAATCTTTCTTTCTTTTCCCATTCATTGTCCTCACCCGCAGGGCATTTCCAAGGTTGTAATGTTTCATCGGCATGGGATTTTTTCTGAGGAGAACTTTGAGCAATGGACCATTCAGCGTTGAAGAGCAGGCTAGCGATAATAACTCCATAAATCAGCATAAAGTTTTTAAACTTCAAGAATGGTTATTGGATCAAGTGGATGTGAGTATGCAAAAAGTATGCAAACAGGAAGAATGGTAAGTTATGGACCGTTTAACTTT
>JBGTUV010000247.1:0-1831 GCA_041938985.1 Candidatus Nitromaritima sp.
ATGCTCACGACTTGATCCTTCACCTATATTTTCATCACCGACTGCTATCCAACCAAGGCCATCATCCTTAAGACTCCTAGCAATTTTATTAATCTCAACATCTTTTTCGCTTGAAACTGGATTGTTACCTGTTCCTGTTCCCCCAGTGAAAGCATTTGTGGCCCCTAGAAACATGTTATTACTAATGTTATCTAGATGACCACGAAACTTGAGCCAAGGACCTGCCTGGGAAATATGATCTGTAGTACATTTGCCCTGAGCTTTTATTAACAATGGAAGATCTTTGTAGTCTTCAATAGGATCCTGTTTTGGAAAAGGTTCCAAGAATGCAATGCGCTCGCTTGATGGGTCGATAACTACTTCACCTGTTTTTGTAGGCTCTTCATAGCCACTATCTTTTGAAGAGTACCCATTTGAAGGAAGAACGTCCCCTGTTGGTGGTTTGAATTTGAAATCATTCCCATCTTTATCCTTCAAGGAGTCTGTGAGTGGGTTAAATTTCATTGATCCGCTAAATGCCATTGCCACAACTAATTCCGGACTGCTGATAAATCCAAGTGTTTCCGGATTGCCATCATTACGTTTTGCAAAGTTCCTATTGTAGGAAGTAAGAATACTATTGGCCTCGCCCTTTTTTTTATCCTCTCTTTTCCATTGACCGATGCACGGCCCACAGGCATTGGCTAAGACTGTAGCTCCCACTTCCTCAAACTCACCCAAAATTCCATCTTGTTTAATAGTTTCATAGATTTGTTCGGACCCAGGCGTAACAAGAAAATTGGTTTTGACATCAATCCCAGCATCTTTAGCTTGCCTAACCAGGCTGACAGACCGGGTCATATCTTCGTAGCTTGAATTGGTGCAAGAACCTATAAGGGCAGCTGAAATCTCCGCTGGGTATCCTTTTTCATCCACTTCTTTTGCCATTGTTGAAATAGAGCGACCAAGATCTGGTGTGTGAGGACCAACTATGTGTGGTTCTAATTGGTCAAGATCGATTTCATGATATTCATCATAAAATTTTTCAGGATCTTTTTCCACCTCTGGATCAGATTGCAGATGAGGAGCATACTGCTTACACAGGTCAGCTATCGGAGCACGATCTGTTGCCCGAAGATATGGATCCATTTGTTCGTCATACCCAAAAGTTGATGTCGTCGCTCCAATTTCAGCACCCATGTTCGTAACAGTGCCTTTACCAGTTGCACTTAAAGAACGAGCTCCCTCGCCAAAATATTCAAGGATTTTGCCTGTTCCACCCTTGACAGTTAACATAGTTGCGACTTTTAGAATAATATCTTTTGAGGCGGTCCACCCATTCAACTTGCCTTTTAGTTTTATTCCAACAAGTTTTGGCATTTTCGTGGTGAATCCCTGTCCAGTCATAGCATCCACTGCATCGGCTCCACCGACGCCAATGGCAATGACACCTAAACCACCAGCGTTAGGTGTATGGGAATCAGTACCAATCATCATTGTTCCAGGAACAGCATAGTTTTCGTATACAACTTGATGAATAATTCCGGAACCAGGCTTCCAAAACCCCATATTATACTTCATTGCGGCGGACCGTAGAAAGTCATAGACCTCTTTATTGAGATCTTCTGCTGCTACGAGATCCTTATCAGCTCCAATATAAGCCTGAATCAAATGATCACAATGAACAGTGCTAGGCACTGCAACCTCAGGAATATTTGCAGACATGAATTGCAGAATTGCCATTTGGGCGGTGGCATCTTGCATAGCAACTCGATCGGGTTGGAGAAGAATATCAGAAGCCCCTCGTTCGATTTTTGAATAGTCACAATCATCCATATGGCTATATAGAATT
>JBGTUV010000248.1:0-1807 GCA_041938985.1 Candidatus Nitromaritima sp.
TGCGAGAGTTTGTTACAATTCACCGTTCCGCTAATGAGAATGAAAAAACAAAGGTGGGTAAGGGTTGCTTAATCATGGCTTATGCTCACATCGCCCATGATTGTGTCATAGGAGACGACGTGGTTCTTGTCAACGCAACTTCACTTTCAGGACACATCATTGTTGAAGATCGTGCTTTTATTTCCGGGATGATAGGGGCTCACCAATTTGTTCGATTCGGGAAGCTTTCGATGACCGGGGGTATGAGTCGAATTGTAAAAGATATCCTTCCATTTTCGACTGTGGAAGGAAACCCTGCCCGGCTCATTGGAACAAACGCAATAGGTCTCAAAAGAGCAGGAATGGCACCTGCTGTGAGGAGTGGCTTAAAAAAAGCAATCAGCTTTATTATGCATGACGAGCTAAATATTACCCAGGCGATTAAAAAAATAGAAGAGGAAATTGAAATGTCAGATGAAATTCGTTATCTTGTCAACTTTGTAAATCAATCCAATCGAGGAATTATTAGATAATGGCAGAATGTAAAATAGGGGTTGTTGGAGTTGGAAAGATGGGCGAATATCATGTTGGCGTGTTGTCTGATATGCGCGAAGCCGAATTAGTTGGTATTGTAGATAGTGATCAAAAACGCGCCAAAATAGTTTCCGAGCGATATAAAACTTCAAATTACAAGGATTATAAAGAACTTTTCAAAAAAGTTGATGCGGTTGTTGTTGCTGTCCCGACATCCATGCATTATTCGATTGGTAAAGAATTCATAGAAGCAGGAATCCACACTCTATTGGAAAAACCGTGTACAGATGATTTACGACAAGCGGAAGAGCTGTTTGACATTGCGGCTAAGAAAAACGTAACTCTTCACATTGGCCATGTAGAAAGATTTAATGGTGCGGTTCAGGAATTGTTTAAAATTGTAAAAGATCCAATATATATTGAGTGCAGGCGCATGAGTCCATTTTCTGCTCGAATCAAGGATGATGGAGTCGTGCTTGACATCATGATCCATGATATCGATATTGTCCTTAACCTTGTTGAGTCTGATGTGGTCAATATCAACGTAATTGGGAATTCAGTTTTTTCTAAGCGAGATGATGTGGTCAACGCTCAAATAGAATTTGAAAACGGGTGTATCGCGAATCTTTTAGCAAGTCGGGTATCTCAAAATAAGGTAAGGACGCTTGAAGTGACGCAAAAGGAATCGTCCATATTACTCGACTATACGGAGCAGGAAATTTTTGTTCATCGTCAGTCTTCTTCCGAAAGTCAATTGAGCCCAGGTTCGCTAAGATATAAGCAGGAATCCCTGGTGGAACGAATTTTTGTCCACAAGGATAATCCCCTCAAACTGGAGCTTAAACACTTTATAGATTGTGCGGCAAATGGTAACCAGAGAAAATTAGCCGTAAAGAAGGAATTAAATTCTTTAAACATCGCATTACAAATACTCAGTCACTTCAAATCTGGAAGGTAGTAGTTTCCCCCAGGAATTACACATTCCTTAACGGCGCACCTCCAACCTTCGTCTCATTAAATGTCGGATTCAGAAAAAAAAATAGGGCTACTGGCTGGGGAGGGAGAAGTCCCCGCATATTTTGCAAAGCAAGCCGCCCAAAGGGGGATACGGATTACTGCAGTTTCGTTTTCGGATGAAACACACTCTAAGTTGGAACCCCTTGTGGAAAAGGCCTATTCTATTGGAATAGGAAAACCTGGAAAAATTTTCAAAACATTTAAAGATGAAAATGTAACTGATCTTGTGATGTTGGGAAAGGTGGATAAAAAAATAATTTTTCGCCCCAGCTTCTTT
>JBGTUV010000249.1:0-1802 GCA_041938985.1 Candidatus Nitromaritima sp.
AGCAATTATTCATTCAAGGAACAACCATTTATGACAAGAAAGCTTTCAAACATTTATATAGCAACTATTTGAAGAAAGAGCTAACCCTTAAGGATATTTATGAAATAGCTCAATCAATAACGAATAAGTATCGAAATGATGGTTATATCTTGTCTAAGGCCATTGTCCCGCCGCAGAAAATAAACAATGGGGTGGTTCACCTAAGAATTATTGAAGGTTATATCGACAAAATAAAAATTCAAGGGCCTGTCCGCGGTCCTCGAAAATTGATCAATCAGTACAAGAAAAAAATCCTAAAATCTCGTCCTTTGCGCGCACTCGACCTCGAACGGTACTTGTTGCTGATTGATGATTTGCCTGGCGTAGCGGCTAAGTCTGTTTTGACGCCGTCGGAAGATAAACCGAGCGCTACAACTATGACGCTAATTTTAGCGGATAAGATCTTCGAGGGCCGCATAGGAACTGATAACCGAGGTTCAAAATTCAATGGTCCATACGAATTTTCAGGTGGATTGACCGCCAACTCATTATTAGGAGATCACAGTAAAACAGGTTTACAGGGAGTAGTTACAAGTCAAACGGAAGAGTTACTTTTTCTGAATGCGTTTTATGACCTTCCAGTAAACCAGGAAGGTACGAGGTTATTTTTCTCAGGTTCAGTAAGTGAGTCAGAACCGGGTTCTAGCCTTAAAAAGTTTGATATCAATGGAGACAGTACGAGCATTACTCTTCGGTTGACACACCCGTTTCTTCGGTCTCGCGGAAAAAACCTGACTGGGTATTTGGGTTTCACAGGAAGGAACTCAACAACAAAAATTCTTGGGTCGTTAGATTCAGAAGATCGTTTGCGAGTTATGAATATAGGAGTCTCTTACGACTACGCGGATGAGTACAAGGGGGTGAATCTTATCCGGTTAAACTTGAGCCAAGGGCTGAATATATTTAACGCTACGGAATCAGGTTCGTCTAACCTTTCACGATCACAGGGTAAAAGTAATTTTACAAAATTGACTGGAAGTTTCATGAGAATGCAAAGCATGGCACCCAGTTGGAACTTGTTAGGTGCCGCCTCGTGGCAATACTCCTTTGACAAACTACTAGCATCTGAAGAATTTGGCGTGGGCGGCTCTCAGTATGGTCGAGCGTATGACTCTTCTGAAATTACTGGTGATCATGGAATTGCCTTTAAAGTTGAATTGCAAAAAGCATTTCGTCCTGCATGGGATTATTTATCAGACTTCCAGCTCTATAGTTTTCTAGATTATGGATCGGTTTGGAATAAGGTTCAAACTTCCACGGGGGCTAAACGACAGGATCTTACCTCAATAGGTTTAGGGATGAGGTTTAATGTGACCGATTCGATTTCTGGTTATCTCGAAATGAATAAGCCCGTGTCAGATAATGTAGCTGCAGAAGGGAATAAGGATCCGAGATTCTTTTTCAGTTTATCTAATAGATTTTAATCGCAATGAATCTATTAAGCAGTCTTTTTCACATAAGTGTTATGAAATTAAATATTTTGAAAATGTTTTAGCTTGAGGGTTGTGAGGAAATTCGCATGAACGTAATTAACATGGGACAACTGGTTTTAATGCAATCGGTTCGTCCGGTTGTGGAAGAAAAGAAATCGGTTTCCCCTATGAAAAACTCTACCCGCAATCACCATTTGATTCGCCAAATGAGAAGACCCGGAAGAGGTCTTACTTTTTTAGTTTCATTTCTCACTTATCTTTTAGGTATTTTCCCCTCTTTGATTTATGCCTTGCCAACTGATGGTACCGTGCAGGCGGGTTCAGCGACAA
>JBGTUV010000250.1:0-1747 GCA_041938985.1 Candidatus Nitromaritima sp.
TCCATTACCAACCAGTTCGGTTTCTCTTCCCGCAATCGTTGAATATAAGTATCAAAATCCCAAGCGTTTAGAACACCGTCTAAAAACTTAATTTCATGATTAGTTTCTCGTTTCAAAAGCGAGGATGTGTAGGCTAATTCCCAAGGATAATAACTACAGTTGGTATGGTTTTTTACTCCCAGAGACCATCGTGATGGGACATGCACCATGTGGTAACCGTTGGTATCGACGCCGACCGAATTAGCAATGACAATTTTCATTTTTAAGCTTCCTTCTCCGATCAGGACTAAACTTTTTGGTGAACTTTTGGTGTAATGCCGTGAATGCTTGAAGATTCTGTGTGTTGTGAAAGACCTGCCTTTTTCTGTTTTTGGGAGGGGTCCTGGGAGGAAGTAATTGTAAATATTTTACGGATAGGCCACTCTAATAAAAACCCTAATGTGATAAATGCAAATAGAACAATTGTAGTAAATGCATTTATAACAAACCAAGTAAAGGAGGTTTTTTCGAGAAAATATTTTTTGAGTACTCCCCATCCGTTGAACTCAATAAATGTTCCTCGGACATTATATCCTCGAATATTCTTTGCTCCAGAAAGCCAAGCCAGAAAATCGATATTGGAATATCCCATGCCATGATCAATATTGTAGAGCGCTATTGCGAGATCAAACTGGCCAAAACGAATTTTTCTAATCACCTTATTTTTAAGGCTAAAAAGACTCATGCGGTTGATGGTGCCGGCGGAGATCATAGCGTCGACGTTGGGATTGTTTTCTAGATTTTTTCGAGCAGTCTCAGGGGCAAGGACAGTAATTTTTGAATTTGGAAACTCGTTTTTTAGAGAGTTTATGATAGTGTTTAGCGTGTTGGCTGCAGACCTGATAAGAAGAATTTTTTTAGGCCTGGTGGTATCTTTCATGAGTAATAGCGTAGTTTTAATTTATTGATGAAAAAAATACCCCGAAGCGGAGCTAAAGCTCCGCTTCGTTCGTTACCGATGGTGTGATCGTCCCTGATCACCCGGGTTTTCCAAGTCAAAGACCTTCCCCTCTATATTGACCGCCACCATTTTTTCGATTCCAATTCGTCTCGCGATAGCTTTTACATCAGCATATCCATTGCCAGACATATTATGGTAAGGAATGACCCCCAAGGAATACTTCCGTTTGGATAGATCTTGTAGTAGGGGGTGAGGAAATAGGTCATTATTAAAGTGCCCGTCTCCATATAAAAATACATCGTCTACATAATTATTTGACTTAAGCTCATTGGTTACTGCATTTTGCCCTAGTACCGAGATTCGGCTATCTTGATATTGTTCGTGTAGGGATCCTAGGATGTCATTGACTTGTTTCATGCGGGCAGTGCGAAAAAGAAGAATTTCGCGTGTTGAATTGATTTCAATGGAGTTGAAATTATCTTTTGCCGTAGATGTATAACGATTGTTGAACCCTTTTTCGTATAGCTTCTCAGCTTCTCGAAAATTTTTCATAACCATCTCGGCTGGATATTGTGGGTTGTCAACTACACAATGGTTGCCACCATCAAAATGTTTCCAATCAACATTACGCAGGTATCCTTTTTGTTTCATGCGATTGTAGAACGGTGTTCCAGGTTGTGGTGTGCTGATGGAAAGTTGAAATCTCCACAATAATTGCCGGTCAAGCAGATCATTCATTAGCGCTAGAGTTTTCTTATCGCAGTCATCAGTTGAGCCTTCACCGCCAAAAGTAAATGTCCCGTAAAA
>JBGTUV010000251.1:0-1714 GCA_041938985.1 Candidatus Nitromaritima sp.
AAAATTGATCCTGGTGCGCTGATTTTATAATTGATAGAAAAGAGTTCAGCAGAAGTAAAACATAGGCAAGGTAGTTCGATTTTTACGTTCTATTAAAGAAAGTTTGAGTTAGGAGAAAAGAATAAATGGCTGAAGAAGAAGCTGGAGAAGAAGGTGGCGAAGCAGCAGGAGAAGAGGAGAAAAAAGGGCTGCCTATTAAGCTTATTTTGATCGTTGTGGGTGTGTTGGCATTAGCAGGTGGTGGATACTTTGCCTATACAAACTTTTTTCAGGAAGAGGCAGTTGAAGAGTCTGCCGAAAAGGATAAGAATGGAGAAGAAGGCGGAGAAGGTGCGGATGGTGAAGAAGAACTACCTCCGGGTGTTGGGGTGATGTTTACTATGGATCCGTTCGTTGTTAACCTTGCTGGTAGTAAAGGAAAAAGATTTTTGAAAGTAACCGCAACTTTGGAGTTGAGTTCGCCTGAGGTCAATCCAGAATTTGAGGAAAACCTACAAAAGATTACTGATTCTATTCTCGTTTTATTGAGTAGTAAGAGCTTTGAGGATGTTTATTCGGTTCAAGGTAAGTTTAAATTAAAAGATGAAATTACTACTCGGGTCAACCGGTTTTTAGTGGTCGGTCATGTGAAAGATGCATACTTTACCGAGTTTATAGTCCAGTAATGCTTCGCGAAGCAATTGTTGGTTGATATTTAATTATCTGTTTAAATAATTTATATTTTTTAGAATCAACTTAGGAAAGTCAAATGGGTCAAGTTTTATCAGAGGGAGAGGTCGACGCGTTATTAAAAGGCGTTGGTGAAGGGGAAGTTCAGACCGAAACGGATCAAGTAGATGCGGTCACCGGTGTTACTCCATATGATCTGACCAGTCAGGAAAAAATTATTGCGGGCCGACTTCCCACTCTGGATATCGTCAATCAAATGTTTTCCCGGTTATTTCGCCAAACGTTTTCGGGCATGTTACGAAAAGCAGTGGAAGTCAACGCCGTATCCACTGACACGGTCAAGTTTGGCGAATTCCTGCGTTCGTTACCTTCTCCCGCCAGCCTCCATATTTTCAGGATGGAACCCCTGCGTGGGCACGGACTGATGATCGTTGAGAGTAAGCTGGTATCCGCTATTGTGGATACTTTTTTCGGTGGGGCCAGTGGCAAGGAATCAACCATCGCAGATCGCGATTTCAGTGCCATTGAGATAAGAATGACGAAAAACGTGGTGCTTGGGGCATTGGAGGACTTAGAAAAGGCATGGAAACCAGTCCATGAGGTAAGCACAAATTACGTGCGATCTGAAGTTAATCCTCAGTTTGCGGCAATCGTTCCTCCAACGGATATTGTGCTGGTCATTGTTTTTGAAATTGATCTTGAGTTTACCTCAGGTTCAGTCACCATAAGTATTCCATACTCAGCGATTGAGCCGATTATGCCGAAACTCAAGGCCACGTTCCAAGCGGAAGAGCAGGAAGTCGACCGCGTCTGGGTCAGTCGTGTGCGCGAAGAGATGTTGTCGACAGAAGTGGAGGTGGTTGCTGAATTGGGTGCTACCGAGGTCACCCCAGAACAATTTCGTAAATGGAAGACAGGGGACACCATTATGCTTGGGAATGACGTTACAGATCCCCTAGTTATAAAAGTGCAAGGAATGCCCAAAGTTAAAGGATTCCCTGGCGTTTCGAGGGGACTCAAAGCTATCCAAGTAACAGAAGTTATA
>JBGTUV010000252.1:0-1711 GCA_041938985.1 Candidatus Nitromaritima sp.
TGAAACTGTCCCACATAAAAGCCCTTGCATTGCAAGCTCAAGTATCAAACCTACCATCTAACCAGTCTCTAACCAAGTCTGAAAGACCATCTAACTTACCGTCTAACTTTCAGGTAATTGAAGGGCAAAAGTTAGATAAAAAGTTAGATGAAAATGGAGTGCAAAAAAAGACTGTTACAGCTTCATATCTTGGTATGTCAACCAATCAAATAATTCCAACTCAAAGATTAAAATTTTACTGGTCTGTTCTAGGTGACTGTATTGAAGACCGGAAAGCCTTTGTATTCAGATGCACAGACTCGCAAGAAGCTGAGGAACTGAAGATACTGACATTCTCCCTTGTTTATCAGATCAATGACAGATGGAAAGTTGATCTTAATGGTTTGGAGTTGAGAGCAGAGCCACCACAATAAATCAAAGGCAATCGTAGCACTGTTTAGGGGGTAAAAGGTACTTCTGGAAGAAAAATGATTTGAGGGTTGTGCGTCTCAATCTTTTTCTAGTGATAAACTTTCTTGAAATTTCCGAAAATCAGAATATAAACACAATATGAATTCAATTAGTTTAAAAGAAGCAGCTGCACGGCGTGGCGTGTCAGAACGTAGAATTACACAATTAGCGAATGAACCAGGCAGTGGAGTTTGGAGGGTGGAGCGTGGACGCTATTCATTCGATCCGCCACAAAACGGAAATCATTTTAGTTCAGAAAATGAGATGCTTTATAAAGTAAAATGGTTAGCTGAAAAAGGTGAATTTAAAGAAGCCGAAAAAATCACAGAAAAATTTTTCCATTCAGAAATAGACAATCCGAAAAAACCAGCAGGTGAAAGAGCAGTTGCTTTACTAAATCTTATTTGGTTTGAAGACACTCAACTCCGTAAAATTTCCGAACCGCCAGAACAATCATTTTATGAGAAGTTTAAAGGTTTTGAGATAGGAGATGGTTTTTCAGATGACCAATGGGATTATTTAATTAATCACCGTCATTTTGAAATTGGTCTACTAACACCTGAAGATAGGAAAGAACTGGCTAATATTATTGAAAAAATAATAAATAAATTGTTAGCAATTGAGTCCATAAAGAAAAGGTTCCCCAGATTAAATCATAATGAATGGCAAATGATATTGATAGAGATTATCAGCGCATTATTAGAGGCTCGAATAGAACGTGAAGGAAAAGACCGACTAGATTATATTGATCAAGCGAGTAATATTATAAATGATTGTTTCCAGGTAACATAGAATTGCATGATGATTTAAACAGGGTGTATAGTTTGATACCTGAATAGAGAGGCAAAATATTTATCATTAGACAGCTCGTGAAAAAGTCACTAATCGTTTTCCTTTTCCTTTTATTTTACTGCTCGGCATTTGCTGGAATAGCCACAAAAGAGAAGCAAGACATCCTGAAGCTCATAGGCACCACTTATGCCCCCAACGGTAAGTTTGCTTGGATTGAATTGAATGGAGAAGACTATGGCGAGCTGTCAGCGCTGAGCAAGTACCAGATTAAAGACATCCATCAGGAAAGCCTGAATATTTTACGGGATTTGGGTAAGGTATTTCTGGATGGGGAAGTACTTGATATTTTGAAAAAACAAGGAGCTGAAGTCGAACAATTGACGCAGCTGGTAAAGTTTCCTCCGGAACTGGTGGATGAATATACAGCAAAGGCTCCGGATCAGTTTACCCTCCATGCCCGAAATCCAGA
>JBGTUV010000253.1:0-1689 GCA_041938985.1 Candidatus Nitromaritima sp.
ATAAAGAACAAGCCTTCATACAGGCAACTATAGAATTGGTAAATTTGCATACGGGTCGCTCGTTTGCAAAAAAAACCTTCACAGTCAGATCAAATACCGGACGAAAATCTTTTGATATAGATTCGCAGAATATTAGCTATAAATTAGATAAATTCAAGGCTCATTCAATTGGGAAGGCTCTATGGAATTTGAATGACCAAGCACAGATTTTCATTTATAAAACCTTAAATAGAGTTCCGCTTGAGGGGGATTTGATATCGGTCGATCACAAAAATAATAGTGCCATTATAAATTTAGGGAAAGCAAATGGGGTTAATGTGCAAGATGTGTTTACCGTATTTTCTGTAGAACCTGAATTTAATGATCCAGTTGATAAAGTTGACTTGGGAGATAGGTTTTCCCGGAAGGGCATCATAAAGATCAGTGAGGTTCAAGGACGCTTCTCGAAAGCTCAAATAGTTGTGGGAGTAAATTTTGCCCCGGGTGATTTAGTTGTCCCTAAAAACAAAAACTCTAAAAAACCATTAGATGTAAGTAAAATAATTCCTTTGGCCAAAAGGTATTCTGATCGAGATAAAAAAAATAATCTATTTCAAGGCGATATCATTTGGGGAGCCTACAAGGGGCTGCCGTCCTTGTCATACTAATTAATTTTTCCCGGCTCTAATCCAAATTCTTGCAGAGAGGTAACGGTCATATCATTTTCCTTTAGAGCTTTCAATGCTTTTAGCAGAGCTAGTGCTCCAGCCATCGTTGTGTAATACGGGATATTGGTGTTGAGTGAAGCTCGCCGCAATGAATAAGAATCTTTGATTGATTGCTCACCAAATGTTGTGTTAACTACAAATTGAATTTCTCCACTTTCAATTTTTTCGACAATATGCGGAGAACCCTCTTTTACTTTATTGACCGTAACTACATTTAAATTATTTTTGTTAAGGTATTGGGCTGTTCCTTTCGTTGCTATAATAGTGTAGCCATACTTAGAAAAGTCCTGAGCGATCTTTAGTGCTTTAGGTTTGTCCGAATCCTTAACACTAATAAATACATACCCTTTATTTAAAAGTTTTATTCCAGTCGCTAGCTGCGCTTTGGCAAATGCCATTCCAAAAGACTTGTCAATTCCCATTACTTCACCGGTGGATTTCATTTCTGGCCCTAAAAGAATATCCACGTTGTCAAACTTATTGAATGGGAAAACAGATTCTTTCACGGCTGTATGTGATACGGTAGCCTCCTTTGTCAAACCGAGCTCATTTAATGAGTTTCCAACCATCACAAGGGCCGCTATTTTTGCGAGAGGAATCCCGGTAGTCTTACTCACAAACGGTATAGTCCTAGACGCCCTTGGATTAACCTCCAGAATGAAGATCTCTTCGCTCTTAACTGCGAACTGGATATTAATCAAACCGACCACATTTAACTCTAGAGCAAGCCTACGTGTTTGATCTTTTATGGATGCTACGATTTCAGGTTTTATAGAAAAGGTAGGAAGTGAACAGGCACTATCTCCAGAGTGAATACCCGCTTCTTCAATATGTTCCATAATTCCGGCAATAAAAATTTTATTGCCATCCGAAATAGCATCTACATCCACTTCTGTTGCATCATTTAAAAATTTATCAATGAGAACAGGATTTGATCCAGATACTTTTACCGCCTCATCTATGTATTTTTTTAAATCGAAAT
>JBGTUV010000254.1:0-1573 GCA_041938985.1 Candidatus Nitromaritima sp.
TATGGGAACTGGATCAGGACGAGCTGGTTATGAAGTATATTAACGGTGGTAAAAAGTCGTCTAAAGAAGATATTCGCGATATATTCATACCTCGGTTAACTGCATTTTCGAACCCTGCATTTGGTTGGGGGTTATGGCGTGTAGAAACGCTTGATACAAAAGAGAGCATAGGTTGGATTTTAGTGCGTCCTTTTGGCTTTTTCACCCAACACCCCGAAACGGATAATATTGAATTAGGCTGGCGGTTTTTACGTAGCAGCTGGGGGCATGGTTATGCAACAGAAGCAGCTATGGCAGTAAAAGATGCCCTTTATGAAATAGGGATCGAAAAATTTTCCGCTATTGCTAAGCCTGAAAATAGTGCCTCAATTAACATTATGAAAAAGCTTGGGATGACATTTAGTCACGAGCTAGAGTACAAAGACAAGGTATTTCACGATACCGTAGTGGTTTATACCAGTTAAAACAAACTAACCTAGCGCAACCTTTAACGATTCATATCGTGCTTGCTGCTCTTTGTTCAAAGTTGCATCAGCAAGGGTTAATTTGCACTTCTTAATAATAGCCGAAACATCACCTTTCAACGGTGCCCCTGAGTGACGAATCTTGTTTATAGCTTGAAGGTAGTTTAGCGCAATAGATGGGTTTTTAGGCATGATCCTAAATGCTTGGGCAAATGTGGCGTATGAACGCGCTAATTCGCCTTCTTTATATTGAGATACGGCAGAATTATTCAGAGTTTTGGGGCTCTGTGATATTGCTTGTTTCTCTTCTTTTTCTTGGCATTTACTGTTCCCTTACTATTGATGATTGAGGGCGTGTCGCCGGAACGACACTCCGGGCCCCCAAATCGATTAATAATCCTCTGATGAATCAACTTTTTGTTGTCTGTAATAAGAGTGTCGTTTTCTTCCTTTTGAATTCCCTAACCATCGGAAGTAAGTGCAGAGAGTACATCTAGGGCTTCTTTTTCTCCACCCTTTTCTTTTTCTTTTTCCTACTTGTTTTTTGCGGTGATTGGCCATGTTATTCCTCGTATTTTTTGCGGTGAATATTTAAGGCAATTCCAATTTTTGTCTGTGAAAAAAATCTTCAGAGTTCCAACTTTTGTCACAAATGTACATATCGAAATGCGGTTTAGTTCCTACCTGAAGCTCAGAATATTTTGCACCCCATCGCTGCAGTTGGGTTTTTGTTATATTCGTCATATCAAGTCCAGATTTACAACCCCTTGCAGTCCAGTAAACTATGTGATGTCCCTCTTCAAATAGTCCGTTAATGCGTTCTATTCGGTCTAGGTAAGGTTCAACGTTAATATAACTTGATTCTATATCTCTAAAATCTTTGGTATCATAGTTCGTTGTACAAATACATCCATCTACATCTACATATATAATCTTTTTCTCAAAATTTTTGTATGTTTTAAGTTGTCCTACATATGTAATCTTTTTTTTCATATTGGAGTAACACCTTCATCAATGTATCTTGCAATTCTCTCTCGTTCTTCTATTTCACTAAATTTTTCTATTCTATCACTCCACTTCGCAGCACTCAACCATTCTTTTTTTTCTAA
>JBGTUV010000255.1:0-1574 GCA_041938985.1 Candidatus Nitromaritima sp.
CCCATGTTTGGTTAGCAACTCAGATGTTTCTCCCGTAGAAAGAATTTCCACGCCAAGCGCATGGAGTTTCTGTGCAAACTCCAAAACACCCGTCTTATCCGAAACACTAATCAATGCTCTTTTAACAGACTTCATCAACTGAGAAATTAAGGTTTGTTTTTTTGAGGCGGGGCCTTCTTTATCAAAAAATCAGGAGTAATCACGTCAATAATCTTAAGCATCCATACTGGGAAGGAACCTATTGACTCCATGAAACCGGGATCTTCCTTGCGCACACTTTTGGGCATATCTTGTCTGTTTTGGTTTTCTTCCATAATTTTCTACTACTCTAAACAAGAGTCAAAGCAAATCGTAACCTTGAGTTTGAGTGCGCGATGTTACACCTTTTTCTAATTTTGTAAAACAAAAATGACGACAAAACTGCCAGGCGACTTCTACTCACCCTACGGCGAAGGAATTTCTCTAACAATGCAAAGGCCATGAGTGAACCTCCAATCAACCTCGCCCTTTAAATCCAGGCGCCCAAATTCTTGCTGTAGATGCAAGACACATTTATTCAACAGTGATGCTAGAAATTTTTGGTCTGTGTCGGTCCAGGCTAAAGGTAACTTAAGAAGTTCCTGTTTAAAGGACTCCACCAGAGTATTATCACATTGCCTCACTTCCTCCTTAAAAATTCCTGGCAAAAATACAATCCCAAGAAAACTTTTTGCCGCCGGTTCAGATAATGGTGCGCAAGAGATCTTCTTAAAAAGTATATAGTGTGCGAAAGCCATCGTAGTCCAAATAGTTAAGTCCACCATCTCATGTTTCCCGGGAACATCACACATTCCCAAGTATTGTTTTATGATGCGCTCGTTCAGGCCAAGGCCTTTGCGCGCAAATCTATGGTAAAATATCCATTGATCAAGAAATGACTCTGCATTTCGAACATCTTGAATTGATATAAAATGCCTCCAGCCTAAAGATTCCTTTTCACTCACTTCGGCAACTCTCGGGAAACGATCTAAGAGTGCTGCCAATAGATCCTTATGAAACTCTGTGAACATCCACTCGAGAAAGCTTCCGTTTTCCTTGAGAAAACTTTCGGTCTTCCACTTTAGACTCATCAACTGTTGATACCCCGCCTGAAATAAAGGCATAACATGTGTATTACTAAGAAGTTTTGCTCCCTTTTCCAAGTCACCAGAAGCCCCCAACTCCAATCCAATATTTATATATCCCAGTACCTTTTGTAAAGATTCCTTGCGCATTTCCAAATCCGAAGGCTTCACCTGGTCCGCCACCATTATTTTGTTTGCCAGATATACGAGTTCCCAGCTAATTGTTTTTAGGCGGGAAGAATTGCCCAACCGCAAAATAACGTCTTTAAAAAATGGCACTGAGCCTGTAAGCAAGAGCGGATAAGTCGGAGCTATATTAAATTCCCCTTGGTTAGCAAAGTCCTCCAATTCAGGGATAGGTATTTTCAATGCATCCGGGCTCGGGTAACTGTATACTCCCATTGCCTCTTCAAAGTCAGGGATTCCCCTCTCGGCGGTTCTAATAAGCCGCCACCGATATGCCTTTTCAAC
>JBGTUV010000256.1:0-1545 GCA_041938985.1 Candidatus Nitromaritima sp.
TTGTATCACAAATTGGAGGATTGAATGAAATATTAGTTAGATTAGATAGGAGGCCAGAAAGAAATTCAATTACTAAAAACCGAACAAATTATAATGCTGCTGCCCGTGAATTATTGAAAAATTTCAAATATGAATTCAGGGATCTCACGCAACCCATCACCGCGAGCGAGGAGTCCTACTCTAAGGTTTTCCTCCACACTTAGCTGAGTAAAAATTTCTCTGCCTTGAGGAACATAACCAATGCCTCTATATGCTCTGGTTTCCGGAGGCTTTTTAGTCAGATCCTCGCCGTCATATATAATGGAAGCGGATGAAGTTGGCAACGAGCCCATAATGGATTTCAGGAGGGTTGTCTTACCGACTCCATTTCTTCCCATCAAACAGGTACAGGATCCGGCCAAAACGTTCAAGTCCACATCCCAAAGCGTGTGGCTTTCTCCATAAAACTGATTTAACTTCTCAACCTTTAACAAAACATCAGCTCCCCAAGTAAACTTCAACTACCTTCGGATCATTTTGCACGTCTTCCATTGCTCCCTCTGCCAGCACGCGCCCCTCATGCAAAACCGTAACCCTGTTTGCTATAGAGCGAATAAAATCCATTTCATGTTCAACCACGACCACGGAATGTTTTCCCGCCAAGGAGCTTAAAAGTTCCGCCGTCTGTTCGGTTTCTTGATGCGTCATCCCTGCAACGGGTTCATCGATTAATAGTAGCCTGGGGTCTTGTACCAATAACATTCCTATTTCCAGCCATTGGGTTTGACCATGGGCCAGCAAACCCGCACGTATATTTTTTTGTTCAACTAAGCCAATGGTCTCCAAAGCACCTTCAATCGTTTCTTTTTGGTCGGCGTTTAAACGTTTTAATAGCGATGTCCAAATATCTTTATCTGCATGGAGTGCTAATTCTAAATTCTCATACACCGTATGGTTTTTAAAAACAGTCGGCTTCTGAAACTTTCTCCCAATACCAGCATGTGCAATTTCATACTCCGTCATCTGGGTTAGATCCAGAGACTGCCCAAAGAAAACGGTCCCCTTATCTGGACGTGTTTTCCCAGTGATCACATCCATCATGGTAGTTTTCCCGGCACCGTTTGGCCCTATAATGCAACGCAGTTCTCCATCGTCAATGTACAAATTCAGATCATCAAGCGCCTTGAATCCGTCAAAGCTAACGGTCAGATTTTCTAAGTACAAGATACAACCATGCCTTGTATCAACAGAATAATCTTTGATGGAAACTTCCGCACTATTCATTAACCAGATTCCTTCATTTTATTTATTGTAGAAAAACGCCTAAAAAAACCAAGAAACCCTTTTGGCAAAAATAAAGTTACCACTATGAAAAGTACTCCTAAGAAATAAAGCCAATAATCTGGGGCCGCAACAGTGAACCAGCTTTTTGCTACATTGACCAATCCGGCTCCAAAAAGAGCCCCGATTAAGGTCCCTCGCCCACCAACCGCCACCCAAATAGCCATCTCAATCGAATTAGTAGGTTGCATCTCACTTGGATTGATAATACCAACCTGCGGAACA
>JBGTUV010000257.1:0-1534 GCA_041938985.1 Candidatus Nitromaritima sp.
CGGGCGGTGGCAGATGAAACAAAAGTTTGATCAACTGGATTTGCTGGTGATAATCTTCATCGGTCTCTCCTGGAAATCCGATAAGAATGTTCCAGTTGACCTCCACCCCATAATACATCGCCCACTTCATACACAGAATATTTTGTAACGGGCGTACCCCTTTATCCATCTCCATTAATTGGTTCAGGCTAAAACTTTCAATCCCCGGCTGGATGACATTCGCCCCGCCACGAGCTAATGACTTTATTTGCTGTTTGGTCAAGTTGCTTTTCACTTCCAAAAAAAACTGAAGATCAAAATTATTACGGGCCATTTCTCCAAAAATACCTTCGATATATTTCATCTCTAAAATATTGTCCACAAGTCGGAAGCGAAAAGAGTCATAACGTTGAGACAAATACGAAATATCTGCATGAACCTGATCCATCGGCTTTGATCTAAATTTCATAGTAGTGGCATTCAGCCCACAAAAAGTACAATGATGCTTCTCTCCCCACCAACAACCCCTAGCTGTTTCATAAAGAATGACTGGATTTTCCAGCAATGATGAATCAGGGTCAATCTGTCTTAACTGCTCGAAAAAATCATCGTAGTCAGGGGGAGCGTTATCACTAAAATCTTCATGCAGCTCGTGATTCTCCGCAAAAACTATCCCTCCATTACTCCTGTGCGCCACACCATTTGGGATAGGCTCATTTTTTTCTAACGATTTTATTAGAGGAATCAACACACCTTCTGCCTCTCCTGGAACAACAAAATCAATCCATGGAAATACACGAAAGTATTCCAACCCCATTTCTGATTCAAAGTTAGCTCCGCCAAACATAATTTTAACCGAGGGATATTTCTCCTTGATTAACTTAGCTAATGTCACACTTGCCAGATTCTGATTAAAGGTCGATGAAAATCCAATAACATCGTATTGACCCCACGCACCTGCCTCTAAAGCCCATTGAAGAAATTCAGGAACCATTTTTGTTTTGACATCTATCAAAAATTCGCGCGGACGGTCAATGGACTGGCACACATCATCAATATGGGAGTCAAATGGTTCAAATAATCTAGGTTTTTAGGGTTTGTCCCAAACAGAAGGTGCGAAAAGAGCCATTCGCCGACCAGAAATCTTTTTTCACACAGTTGATTATAGACAGGCATCCCCAGCTGGTGGGCAAAGTGCAAGTTCAGATAATGACTCTTAACAGCACAGCCATGCGATTTTAATAACGTTGAAAGGGTTCCCAGTTGAATGGATGGGTAAATATGAAACCCAAAGGGCATATTTATCAAAGCAATATTTAGTGGCATAAAAATATTGTAGCAACTAATAATTTGCTGAAAAAGCTTTTATTGTCTTATTTTTTGATAAAAATCAGCCTAACAGGTTTTATTGACATAACAAGTTGGTGCTTTCTATAATCGATTGAATACATACAAACAAATGGGTTATCAAAACTTCTTTGACCAAAGTTTCTTTGATAATTCCGCATCAAATATGAGTCCTTGGGGAATTAAAGATAAATTACTCTTCCGTGAT
>JBGTUV010000258.1:0-1530 GCA_041938985.1 Candidatus Nitromaritima sp.
CGTATTGGTGTTATGGGAATTTTTGAAAAATCAAACCCCCAAAAAATTCAAAAAAACATGAATGCACTACTGGCACCTGAAGAACGAAAAAGTTAGCCATGTCCAATGTTGACGAAGTTACATCTCTCCTAGCAAAAGAATCCAAGCAAGATGGAGTCGACTTCACTGAATATGATCTTAACGGTGCCAGCATTAATGGTGCGAGCTTTATCTACGCAACTTTTGATAAAGCACAATTAGAAAACGCTGAACTCACCGGCATCAATTTTTCCCAGGCTTCCCTTGAAGGAAGTTCATTTAAAAATTCTACACTTACAGACATTGATTTCACTGGAGCAAAATTAGCTGGGGTTAATTTTGAAGAAACGGTTTTCGTGAACTGTAATTTCAAAAACGTCACCGCAGAACACTGTGAACTATCAAGTGCCAACTTTAAAAATTGCAAGTTGAGAGGTTCCAATCTAAACCATTCCAATTTTTATTCAGCTATCTTTGAGGAATGCGACCTTTCATTTTCAAGGATTATGTATACCTATATGAAACAGGTAGAAATAAACAATTCAATAATGAAAGGTGCTAATGCAAGAGGATCGGACCTAAGCTTTTCCAAGATCAATGAAACGGACTTATCAGGAGCAATCTTGAAATATTCGGACTTAAGTTCCTGCACATTTAAAGGAGTGATATTGAGCAATGCCAACTTAATTGGCGTGGACTTCAAGGATGCTTTTTGTTCTGAAATCCAAATCGATGAAGCTAATTTCGAAGGCGCCGATCTCACCTACGCCAACCTGGAAGGCTCTAATCTTCAAAACTCATTTTTTCTTGAGGCTAACTTACACGGCACCAATTTCACCAATGCGAATTTAGCTGATGCCTACCTAGTAGATGCAAATATTGCAAAGGCCATTACAAAGGGTGCTAATCTAGAGAACACAATACTAGAGTAATTATATTTAAATACACCCTCTTCTTTAGTAAGAATAACACCACCTTTTATCCCAACCAGCCACTAAAGTTTAAACTAGCACTGGTACTAAAGTTTTATTTGGGTGTTGTTAGCTGTTTTAAACATCGAAAACCAACGTTTACAAAATAGTCATTAGGGTCGGCTTCCGTTCTAGAAAAGGAGTAACGGTAAGCCTCCAAAAAATAGTGCCCGGCCTTTTGAAAGGCATTTCCGCGTAACACCTTCAGTGTTTTTCCGTATCGTGGATTTTTATAAGTGCTACCCGGGTAAGCTTGATACCAGTCCATGGTCCACTCCATAACATTACCACCTAGGTCATACACTTTATATGGGCTAATATCGGCAGGGTACATACCCACCTCAACCAAACCTCTTGCCCCATCAATATCCATATTAGACTTTCCTTTTTCGTAATCGTCCCCCCAGGGATATATACGCCCGTCTACTCCCCGGGCAGCTTTTTCCCACTGTGCTTCTGTTGGTAGTGATTTTTGCGCCCAAAGTGCGTAAGTCAATGCCTCTCTCCATGTAACGTGAGTGACTGGATAGCGATCTTTCCC
>JBGTUV010000259.1:0-1526 GCA_041938985.1 Candidatus Nitromaritima sp.
CAAAGCACTGAGTGTGTGGTATAATATAAGTAGATAATGAGAGAAGAAGAAATATGATCTGAGAACGGATGACCGAATAGAAATAGGGAGCAGTGATTCTCTGACTGCACCCCGCTAGTCACCTACAGAGTTTTGATGTGGTTCATGCACAACTAAGGGCATGAGTAAGACGCAGAGTTCAAACGTAGACGGCCGATGTGACGGCGAGTGAGATGAGTACCAGAGATCAGAGGGTGGGAACAAGCCACCCAGACATTGTGAAGGAAGTGTGTCGCTAGAGTACATCCACTCAGTCGAAACAAACTTATATACCCTTGACATATTGTGTCAGGGAAGTGATGAGTTGGGTGGGTAAGGTGGATAATACAGCAAGCGTTTCGGTGGGTTGATCGCTCTCTAAAATCCAAAATCCACCACCTTACACAGCACAAACTAAACTATGAATCAACAAAAATCTTATACAAGTTCTTTTATTCTCCTTACGGTTTTATTCTTCCTTTGGGGATTTATTACGGTATTAGTAGACTCACTTATTCCAAGACTTAGAGAACTCTTTACCTTAACCTATTTTCAGGCAGGCTTAGTACAATTTGCCTTTTTTGGCGCTTACTTTTTGCTTTCTATTGCTTAGATGATTAAATTCCAACAAATTTTACGTTCAGAGACTAGTGTTTTTTTGATGAATGGCGTAAATATAAAATACGATTATCAATTTATGTTTACATCAGAATAAAAGGTGCATGTCATGGGAAAAGTTAATAAAACAGACCGGGAATGGCAAAGAGAGTTATCACCTGAGGAGTTTCGCATTACGCGCGAGAAGGGAACCGAGCCGGCATTTACTGGAAAATACTGGAATACCAAGCAAGATGGCACTTATGTATGTCGTTGCTGCGGCACGCCACTGTTCTCTTCTGAGACCAAGTATGACAGCGGCTGTGGCTGGCCAAGTTTCTACCGTCCCGTCAGCAGTTCAGTAGTAGAAGAATTACCTGATACTTCACACGGAATGGTCAGAACTGAAATAGTTTGTCATCATTGTGACGCACATTTAGGGCATGTTTTCCCGGATGGTCCAGAACCGACGGGCTTACGTTATTGTGTCAACTCGGCTTCTCTAGACTTAGAAACACAAGAAAAAAATGATGAGGAAACCTATCCATGACTAACATTTATCAGTTCGAAGCTGAATTGTTAGATGGCAAAAGCAAGCCACTTGCAGATTATGAAGGCAAGGTACTTTTGATCGTCAATACAGCGAGTAAGTGTGGTTTTACCCCACAGTTTTCAGGATTAGAAAAACTTTACGAAAAATATAAAGATCAAGGTCTGGAAATTTTGGGATTTCCATGTAACCAGTTTGGCGGCCAAGATCCGGGTTCCAATGAACAGATTGGTGAATTTTGCCAGAAGAATTACGGGGTATCTTTCCCGATGTTTTCCAAGGTAGATGTCAAAGGCCCTGAAGCGCACGCCATTTTTCGCTATTTAACCAATAATTCCAAAGGTATTTTAGGCAATGGAAT
>JBGTUV010000260.1:0-1526 GCA_041938985.1 Candidatus Nitromaritima sp.
ATAAAAGTTAATGTTAGACAGGAAACATTAAAGATCAATGATGTTATCAAAGATCAAGAGCAACAACTTAAATTATTATATGAAGAAAAAATTGAACTAAATCAAAATACGTTAGATTTTCAAAAAAATAAAAATCAATACCCCACCCAAAAACTTTGTTAATGCTACTCCTATTTTGCTAGCTGAATTAGCAGTATCTCCCAGCAAACCAACCCTTCTTTTTTATGCGCATCTAGACAAGCAACCTTACATGGATGACGAAAAATTTGAAAAGTGGGGAGGCATCGCACCCACCAAACTAACATGGAACCAAGATAGGACCAGAGCCTATGGTAGAGGAGCAGCTGATGATCTGAGTGGTGTTATTTCAATAGGAATGGCAATAGATGCTACCCTACGCGCCATCGAATCAGACCCAGAAAACCTTTTTAAAGATAAACTACAGGCATTACCTTGTAATATAAAAATACTTTACGAAACTGAAGAAGAGTGTGGCTCGCACTCTTTAAAGGAACAAATTTCACAGAATCAAAGATTTTTCAATGATGTCGCATGCGTAGTCATTACCGACGTAATCAATCCTGCCACTGGCTATCCTGGCCTCACTACCTCACTTCGCGGAATTACTCAGTTGGAAGTCTCTATTGATGCCAACCCCACAGCATCCCTAGATTCCCAAACAGCTCTGTATAAATTATTAGCCACATTGATCCGAGAAGATCATTCTTTAGCAGTAGATGCAATTGATAAAGCAGATATACTCGTTACACAAGAAGAACAAACTGGTTTTTCATATGTCCCTACTACTGTCAACTTCTTGAGAACTTCTGCAGGGTTGTTGCCAGAAACTCTCCTTACCGTTCCAGCTGAGGTAACCTCAATTTTAGAAGCACAACTAAGAAAGTCTACAATCAACGTTCGGCCAGGTCACCGTGTGGCTGGCAGCATTATTTTTGGTAGCGCTGGAGCTCGAATTAGCTTTAATGCATGCTCCGATCCCGAAGCTCTTCAATCAAAACTCCTGGAGTTTTTTAAAAAGACTAACCCTTTCAACCTCAAAATAACTCTAAGAAGAATTGAAGCGGATTCAGAAAATACTTCATTCGATTTGATTTTAACATCCTCGACCAAAGACCCTCATTCTGGAATGAATGGCGGGCCTTTCCCGGTAGCTGAGTTACAACTGGCGCGAATGATTGACCAATTAGTAAAAAATGATGGTTCTCTCGCACCTGAAATTCAAAAAGTTTGCAGCACATCTTCTGAAAAGTCAGGAATGAAAACTCAGTCCCTGTTCGTTGAAAAAGACGAATCAGCAAAACTCTTTGAGGATTCTGGCGCCAAGGCTATGGTGGAAATCCGCTTAGCGCCGGGGAATCAGGAAAAACAAGCTGAAATAGCGCTTAAGACATACTTACAAGAAAAACTGCCTAAAGATTACATGATGAAAACTAAATTCGATCGAGGGGCTGCTCCATGGATCACACCCATAACTCATCCCGTATTCCCAATCGTCTTGGAAGCTT
>JBGTUV010000261.1:0-1513 GCA_041938985.1 Candidatus Nitromaritima sp.
TCCCATCAATTTAGTATCCGTAAGACCCTGAGAAAACATATCGTAATCACCAGCAGTAGTCGTCATTTCCATCGTGTTACGAACATACCCGCCCATGATCATACCTGCAAAATTGTCTGTAAAAGAATATGCACCTCCAAGCATAGTCATATAGGAGTCCATAGATTTTGGTACGCCTCTAAATTTTCCAGAAGCTGTGCTAGGACCAAGGTCACTAGTGGACTTTTCATCAGTACCGTCTCTTAACCCATCCATAGTCATAAACATTTCACTAATTTTGAAGCGGTACTCGTGGGTTTCGGGAATGCCACCACCCATAATATTGAGTGGCATGTTACCTCCGCAGTGTGCACAGCAAAGGCCTATATAGGCAGCAGCATTAGTAGTTGTAATTAAAACAAATAAAATCCAACCAAAAATGAATCGGAACAAAAACATCTTTAAAATATCCTTTCATATCACTTTGAGATTAAAAAAAATAACAAAGTATGTAATTTATAGGTACGATTGAAAGCCACATAAACAGCAATGAAGCTGACTCAAAGTATTTTTGAATAAATTTTGAAAAAGATTAGATGTTATGTTGTGGTGGGTGTTCTATAGGGCTTTGGATGTTAGGGTGAGTTTTATAAATGTGAGGAATGATTAGTTGACCAGTAAATAGCAAATTACTTTGGAATCGCATGTTCACAGCTAACAAACTTCTTGAATAATTAATACTAATATCGGAACTGGCATCTAAGGGATGGGATCCGCAGTCAGAAGCAATTAGTTCTTGGGTGGTGTTATTCAATAAGTTTTCTGGACAAATCTGGTCAATAGGATGTCCCTTCAGGGCACAGTGCAACGAAAGACCTTCTTTATTTTTGTCAAACGGAGAAATTGGATGGTGGGTAGTATTATGAGTAGTGTTGTGGTGTTCATGTGTAGCGGCTATAGCGCTACTGCACCAGAAAAACACAACGATGAAAAATAATACAGCAGAAATTCTAGTCATGATAAAAAGAGCGTAGCTTTACTACCCTAAAGACTGAATCTTATTGCTTCTACTATAACAGGTCAGATAGCTGATCCTAGCTGATATAGATTGGTTTATCTAGCAATATATTCCATCTAATGTGAATTCTGGAGAAAAAACAGACTTTTCAATAATCAATTGATTCTATTGGAATCCACCCGGACTTGTCTGCGCTCACTGAAATATGCGCCCACTCTCTATCTTCTTGATTGACGGCAATGATAGCCCCTTCATGCAACTCAAATAAAGTGACATTTTGAGTATTGCGGTCCGATTTCACGTCTACCTTTTTATCCATGATGACACCTATTTTATGTTTGGATAAAAGGTAATATTTTATTCCAGTCGAAAAAAATGCTAGTAAAAGAATTGCCATTGATATTTTTTTAAGAGATTTCCACAGGGGTTTTCTGTAGGTAAAATATGCAGCGGCGTTATATATTGGCATTATTTCGAGTTACGCGTTTTTAGTCAGATCGCATGCGAACGATACTC
>JBGTUV010000262.1:0-1510 GCA_041938985.1 Candidatus Nitromaritima sp.
TTTAAGAGACCTTTTTGGTGATATAACTGGTGTTCTCCATCTAAAATATCTAAAACTGCTCTCATCCCCAGCTTTTTTCTTTAAGCGGAGCGCCGGCGACGCAATGGTATTGATTATTTAAATAAAATCAAAAATTCGATCTCTCGAATTATAGCCAATAAGGTCAATATAATCAACTAGTTAATTAATTTTTTTAAGGAGGGTGGTGTTCTGAGATTTGTAGCCTTGGAAGCACATGTTACGAATCTTGACTATATACTATTCATTTAGGTGTTGGGTTGCTCGTCAATATGATGGTTGCTTTCGTAATCATATATTATTTTTAAAGTAATTCTCGATGGCTGAGATAAGACTAGTAACGGTGTATTGGTTTGGAACGATCGTTACTTTAAGCCCACGGTTCTCTGCAGTTTTTTTAGTGATGGGTCCGATACAGGATCTAGCAACAGCTAGAAACCCTCCTTAAATATTGGCTTGGTTTTCTAAAAACCCGGCAGTTGACCTAGAGGACTAGTTCTTCTCCTTTTGTATAAAATCCCAAACATCTCTTGGATGTTCCCTAAGGTCTTCGATATTTCTCCATACCTTACGAACCATTCCTGTTTTATCGATCACAAAAGTAGAGCGCTCAATCACCTTGACCATTTGTCCAAGGTCATCCTCCTCCTTAATCACACCATATAATTCGGTAATTTTTTTATACTCATCCGCCAGCAAAGTAAAACCCATCTGATAAACTTCAATGAACTGTTGATGTGAATTAACCCCATTCCAACTGCAACCCAGCAGCTCAACTTCACGAGTCTTGAATTTTCTATTCCATTCGTTAAAACTTACCATCAACCGAGTATCTTCAGGGCTGCTATCGACAGCATAAAAACACAAGATCACCCATTTTTTATCCTGAAAGTCTTTCAACTTGACCATAACCTTTTCCTCAGCGGAAGGGCTACTCGCACCTGCTTTGTATCCATAAACAGCCGGCAAATCAAAACCGGGCGCACGGTCACCTGTTTCTAGAGCACCTGACATAAACACCTCAACTCAAAAGTTAACAAGAATTACTCACCAAATGCTATTTTTAATAATGGTTCTACTTCTCCCTTGGCTTCCATTTCATCGAGGATATCCGTATCCCCGTAAAACTTGCCATCAATGAACACCTTTGGTAATGTCGGCCAATTGGTCATTTTGCTCAGAGCCTCTCGTTTATTCATATCCTCCAAACAATTTATCACTTCAAACGGATGCCCATATTTATTAAAAAATTGGACCGTTTCTGCAGTGAACCCGCATTGTGGGGCAGCTTTGGTACCTTTTCCGTAGATCAAAATCTTGTTCTTGGCTATTTCTTCTTTGATTTCATCATCGATCGAAGACATTCATTGGATTATCAATTTTTACATTTGCGGTATAAAAATTTTCAAACAAAATTTGCATCTTATGTTTTATGTGAAGATTGTCCTATACAATGGCAGGCACAGGGATTATTTTTTGGATACTATAAAAA
>JBGTUV010000263.1:0-1494 GCA_041938985.1 Candidatus Nitromaritima sp.
CTGAACCACCGCCGATCACGATAATGTTGTAATCAAACTTTGCCATAAATAAAGATTCTCCCCCTGACTGCAAACTATATTCAGTGTCGCATAAACCCATAAAAACATACAGCATGTGAAAATAATTTTAACTTCATTCGGGTTGATGTATAACAATATTTAACCATGGTTGATATGCAGCGGGTTGCCATGTTGGTAATGTAAGCGTAGTTCCTGACGGCTAAGCTATACCGCTTGAAAATTCATGTGCCACCTTCCCATAAAAAATCGGGTTTGATAAAACGGGAACACTACAGTCTCAATATTGCTTTTGGTTTTCTGTCTTTGTTATAACTTTTAAGGTTGTTTTATTGGGATGGTCACTTTTTTGGGAGTTAATTAATTTTCATGCAAGTCAATAGTGAAGGGAATAACCTTGATGCATTTTTTAAAATGATTGATTTGATAGAAGATGACATCTCGGAAATGCTAGAGAGTGAAAATAGCGAATTAAGTGGATACGAATGCCTTGTAATTAGTTTTAATTGCCTAACTTTGTTTTGCCGACAAGTTGAGATTGACTTTAGTCAAATTGAAGATCATTTCAGTGAGTCTGAGAAAATCCAGTCAGGTGAAAACTCCTTGGGTTTTGATAGTAGTATTGATTTAAAAGAACACAACGAGGTTGAAGCATTTAATGGAGTGTTGGAGGAAACAGAAAATACTCTTGCTGCGTTTGAAAAACGCTGTAAAAAGACAGACGAACTATTTGATGAATGGAATTGCGTTTTTATAATGTATACCTGTCTAAGAAAATATTGCGACAAGACGAAAGTCAACTATGGTGAACTCATCGACGATGTTTCAAAACTCCAGTCGAATTTAGAAAAAGAAAAGAAAACAGAAAAGGAAGACACCAATAGTTTAAATTAGTAGGTTAGAGTTTTAGATACAAGAAAAGTTGCTGTTATTCTCATTCAATGATTGTTCATCTGTAGGCCCATAATTCTAAATATTTTTTTTGCAACACCTTGGTGCTTTTGCGAAGTCCTTTTCCCCAACAACTTACAGATAAATAGTGTTTTGGGGAGAAAAGTTCCAAAACCTTCATAAACATAAGTTTATTAACTTTGGTTATTTGCATCAAGTTCTTCCCATAATTCATCCAATAATATTAACTCTTCTACTTTGGCAAAGTTGCTAACCAACCTCATGCTAGATTCTGATGGCGCTTCCAAGTTTAACTCTCTCAACTTTTTTCTCATTTGCGCGTAACAATTTTCTATTGCTATTTCATCACTTTGAGTTTTTTGAAAATTCATTCTAAATTTAGCACCTTGGTATTTCCATTCCTGGATTATTTGGTCTGAAGATGTTTCTTTAAACGTATTTTTATCACAAAATGCCTGACCAACCTTTCTCGCAAGATCAATAAGAGTATTAATTTCTCTTTTAGTACTCATTGGAAATATAATTTAGTGTTTTAACTCTCTTTAAAAGGATAAAAAAGGGCTT
>JBGTUV010000264.1:0-1482 GCA_041938985.1 Candidatus Nitromaritima sp.
GACCTCGAGCCTCGCCGGTGAAGTGAAAACCGTCGAGGTTTTGAAAAATGTTTATACCATCGTCGATGGCGAAGGAGTAGATTCTAACACCACCATTATTATAACAACGGAAGGGGTCATAGTTATTGACACTCGACCCACTCCAACGGAAGCCAGAAAAGTACTGGAAGAAATACGAAAGCTCACTGACCTCCCTATCGTTTACACAATCAATACCCACTACCACGGCGATCATACTTTTGGTAATCAAGTATTTAAAAACAGCAAGACCATCATCGCGCATAAAAACGTTCGCGACACACTGATCAAATCAGGACAAAATCATCTATCACTCTTCAAAACTTTCGGCTTGCCAGGAATGGATGAAGTAGAGGTCACCCCACCTAATATTGTATACGAAAAGGGAATGGAAATTTGGCTGGGTGGGTACCGATTACAATTGCTATATCATGGCAAAGGACACACCAATGGCGATACCATTATCTTCATCGATCAGTTGCGCACGGTAATCACCGGCGACTTGGTATTTAATAAAAAAATTCCTTACATGGCCGACGCTTATATTGAAGAGTGGATCGAATCTTTAAACTATATAGAGTTACTAAAAAACGAAACTGTTATTCCCGGACATGGTCCGATCGGTGGACGCCCCACTATCATCGCTATGAAGCATTATCTAATAGACTTAAAGGAACATGTCCTCCAACAGTTAAAGGATAAAAAGTCCCTTGAAGAAACCCAAAATGCAGTCGAACCAATTTTACGAAAAAAGTATAAGGACTGGAAACAGCTAGATTGGATCAAGGGAAATATTGAACGTGCGTGGTTAGAATACAGTTCGAAAGAAAAGGCCTGAACTTGCCTGTTATTATTTTTTAATAATTCCCTTCTTCTCCCAGTATTCCCGTAAGCTATGTTTTGCATCAATGAGTGTATCTAGGTATGTGTGGTTCGCTGGAATCATAGGCATTACATGGCCGTGAGACTTATCATTGTATGGATACTTAACATCCAGAACATAGGGGCCCTCATGCTTCAGCATACGTTTGAGCGCAGGTAAAACCTCACTCGGCTTACTTATGCTCTCTGATTTAACCCCAAAAGCATGGGCAATTTCTGCAAAATTTGCATCTCCTAGATACGTGTGTCCTCGAAGCGACTTATAAAATCTATCTTCCCATTGCGCAACCATTCCAAGATGTGCGTTATTTAGAACAACATTCTTCACAGGTATATTTTCCATCTTGAGAGTCTGTAGCTCCTGAATATTCATCAGAAAACTCCCATCACCGTCTATGTTGATAACCTGTTTTTTTGGGTGAGCCACTTGAGCACCCATAGCCCCAGGCAAACCAAAACCCATTGCTCCTAAACCCGAAGAACAAAGCCACCTAAATGGTTCATTAAAATCCCAAAACTGCGCTGCCCACATCTGATGCTGGCCAACACCGACCGACACAATGGCATCTTCATCCGCAAGCT
>JBGTUV010000265.1:0-1473 GCA_041938985.1 Candidatus Nitromaritima sp.
AACCGAATAAAATCTGAGACAGCAAAAACAGCCCTCCGCGAATCTAAAAAATTAACCCAACTGAAAACACTCAAGGTCTTCTAAGCAAATATCACAGCGAGAGGATCCTAAACTCGACCAAAAGATTTGCAACTCTTTGATGAAACAATATAACTGCTTATTCTTTATCCCTACTTGTTAATCAAACAGCGTCATGCTCCTGGATTCGATAACTCTGGATCTTCCGGGCGTAATAGTTCAGGCCGAGAATAGTTAACTAAATCTGGTGTGGTCTCTACACCTTCCTGAAGAATAAGCGTCTTTAATTGCGTCAGAGTTTTGGTTTGATGAATTGCCTTCGCCCCTTCCGGGCCAAAAGCGTTTCTTCCCATATAAAGATGAGTTAGTCCACTTAACTGAGTTGAAGTGCCAATGGCTTTAGCACCATCATCTCCAATAGTATTCTGAGACAGGTTCAGAACTTTGAGGTTTTTTAGGTTAGACGTCCCAGCGATGAGGCTCACTCCCGCGTCACCAAACTTGTTTGCCGCAAGATTTAATTCTTCAAGGTTCTCAGCAATCTTACCTCCGATCAGTGAGCGAATCCCCTCCGCATCTACATAACTACGTTCAAGATCAAGTTTTTTCAGACAAGGGAGGTTCTCGGACATGCCTATAGCTATCGCCGTTTTATTCCCGGCTTCCATCCAACCTATGTCAAGCGATTCTAATTGCGTAAAGTTTGACGAGTTAACAAAATCTACCAGGGAATCATCAGTTAGTTTGTTGTCAGACAAAACAAGCGATTTAATATTTTTTAAAGTAGCGCTTGAAGAGTTGGCCCACTCCTTTATTCCTTCATCTGTTATGAAATTAACCCCAAGCTTTAGCACTTCAAGTTTCAATAACTGATTTGATTCACTTAAAATTTTCAACGCTTCATCGCCGATTTGGTTGTCTCCTAAATCCAAAACCCGAACCTGGCTAACCTGACTGGAGCGTGCCAACAAAGTAATTTCATCCGTAGAGTAATATTTACCCGGTAGCTTTAGTATTGTAGATTCAGCTTCTAAACTGGTGGTGATAGTTTCTTCAACCTTTGGAGCTAGTTCTTCTAAAGTCGGCCTACTATCATCATATTCCGCGTTACCACCCCTAATAATACCCATTAAAATACTCCTAAAAAATATTACCTATTTTTTCCTCGTATAACTATGACGACTACCTATCACCCTTGATTTCTTTGATGTATGATATGCAACCCCTCAAGAGTTAAAAAAGGATCTATAGTGTCTATAGACTTGGCTTTGGAGGCTATCAAGTCAACTATCCCTCCAGTTGCAATAACACGCGCTTTTTGTTGTAGTTCCTCCTGTATTTTTAAAACCATCCCATCGATCATACTAACGAATCCGTAAATTGTTCCTGAATGGATACTTTCAACCGTGGACTTTCCTATAACGTGGTCAGGTTCTGCCATCTCAACGCGGGGCA
>JBGTUV010000266.1:0-1467 GCA_041938985.1 Candidatus Nitromaritima sp.
ACTACAGCAATATCCACCTTCCCTAACTTAGGTTTTGATAAACCCTGAACAACGCGCTTCCATGAATCCAAGTTAGGCTTTTCAACTGAAACTCCTAATTTAGATATTATAATATCTGACAACCCTTCACCTTCAAGAGAAAGAGGAACTTCATAAATATTTTTAACATCCATCGCTGTAATAACTGAATCAACCTCTACGTTACAGAAAAGAGCTATTTTATTTTTTAGTTTACTATCAAGTTTTTTTTCTGTTCTACATAGTAAAATATCCGGCTGGATACCAATTTCCCGCAATTTTTGAACACTATGCTGAGTGGGTTTAGTTTTGAGTTCTCCAGAGGTTTTAATGTAAGGGACCAAGGTGAGATGAATATATAGAACGTTTTTAAACTTAATATCGAACCTAAATTGGCGGATCGCTTCAAGAAAAGGCAGACTCTCAATATCACCCACAGTACCACCAACCTCGCATATAACAACATCCACATTCTTACCCACTTGACGGATATGATTTTTAATTTCATCCGTTATGTGTGGGATAACTTGAACAGTAGAGCCTAAATACTCACCGCGTCGTTCTTTTTGAATAACATTATGATAAATTTTTCCGGCAGTGATATTATTCACCCGGCGCATGGTGGCCTTAGTAAATCGCTCGTAATGGCCGAGATCAAGGTCGGTTTCTGCTCCATCATCTGTTACAAAAACCTCACCGTGCTGAAGTGGATTCATGGTTCCGGGGTCGACATTTATGTATGGGTCAAGTTTCAAGAGAGTAATTTTCAACCCGGAACACTCTAGCAAACTACCAATAGATGCTGCGGCAATCCCCTTACCTAAAGAAGATAAAACCCCTCCGGTAACAAAAATATATTTAACCTTATTGTTTAATTTTCTCTTCAAAACATCTCCTTCGTTATTTCAGTAAATATCAACAAGGTTTTCCCCGTTAGTTTTTTTCAACTATTTTTTTTATAATTTTTTCTATATCACTAGGTCGATCTACCCCAATAGAATTTTGTTCAGTTTCAACTACCTGAATTGAATATCTATTTTCAAGAATGCGCAACTGCTCTAATTTTTCTATATTTTCCAACCGCGATGTTTTCATATTTGAAAATTGTAGTAAAAATGACTTCTTGTAAGCATATATTCCGATATGCTTATGTCCTAAAACCATTTGATTAACACCCATTTGGCTATCTGTATTTGGGCTATCCATACATTCAAAATCCCGGTTATATGGAATTGGAGCTCGTGTAAAATATAAAGCACATCCTGCGTCATCAACAACTACTTTACAAATATCCGGATCAAGCATTTCAGAGGAACTGGTAATAGAAGTCATAAGAGTAGACACAGCCAATTCACCTGAATCAAGTAAAGGTTTTATAACAAGGTCAATATTTTCTGGAGGAATTAAGGGCTCGTCACCTTGAATATTTACGACAATATCACACTCTAT
>JBGTUV010000267.1:0-1466 GCA_041938985.1 Candidatus Nitromaritima sp.
TTTCTAATTTTTTGTGTTTTTGTAAAAATTTCCTCTAATTTCTTTCCATCTTCATTTTCAATTGCTTTCTTTAATCCCTCTAAATTTTCTATAAATTTATCGATCATTTCCGATGTGTTTTTTTTGTTTTGTATAAAAACATCTCTCCACATAATAGGATTAGAAGCTGCAATTCTTGTAAAATCTCTTAGTCCACCTGCACTGTATTTTATAAGACTATTTTTTTGAATTTTTTCAGAATCAGATTCTTCTTTAATCCGCAGCAGATGTTTTTTGCTACATCAGGCAATTTAGAGTAGCGTTCGGGTCCTCCTAGTGTGTCATAAAACAGACGAATTAATCCACAGACATCTTCCTTTACATTTTCCTGCCGAAAAGCTCCCAAGCGGTACATATCCAGAAGTTTAAGCTCGAAATTAAGGCCAAATTTGTTGACTATGATGTTTCCGGTGTGCAGGTCTCCATGATACTCCCTTAAAAGATGGATTTCCTCGATTCCACGTGTGAGTCTGTACAGCAAATGGAGAGCCTTGAAGGGATCGAGTTTTTTCCCGGGTAGTCGATTAAGGAAATCTGACAGCAACATTCCTTCAACATATTCTGAAATGAGGACGGTCACAGGGATTTTGCGAAACACTATATTTTCTTGAGTGTGATATTGGATCAGGAGCGAGCACTGGCGAAGTTTGTGGAGTTTTTGTGCGTATATTTTAGATGTCCTGTCTCTCAAATTTCGTTGCGGGAAAAAGAGTTTGGCAGCCCGTTCGATACCGGTATGAATTTCGCCAACCTTATATACTTCTCCTTCCCAGCCCGCCCCGAGCTTGGAAAGCACACGATATTTTTTCCCAATCATTCGACCCGGAGGTAGATCAAATTCGGTGACTTTTATGTAAGGTACTTTTGGCCTAGCCAAGGAAATTCACTCCTTTAAAGTTGCTCTAATTTATTTGGCTAATAATTATAGCTCGTATGTTTAAATAAAAAGAATGTCTTTCCTCCGGTAGCCTGGAAGGAGCTTTGAGTAAGATGAGATCAGGCCTGTGAAAGTGGAAATACTAACTTAAAAAGTGGTACAACTTAATGGGGCAGGTCAATATAGTTGGCGTAGTGATTTCTCAACTGGATAAGCTGAAGGTGGCTAAGGGTATTGGCTCAATGCCGGAGAACGTGAACTTTGGCATCAAGGCTTCTACGGTCAGACAGTTTTTAACATCCAGTGGGCTTCCTTCAAAGAAGTCTGAACGAACAGAAGAGAAATCCACCGAACAGCTTGCGGAGATTGCACAGAATCAGGCACTGATGGTGATGTGTCTTCAGTAAACCGGAACCCCTTTCGAGGCCCCGGCCTTAGTATCTTAACTAATTCTTACTTCTTCCTTTTAAGTTTTCCGGTGAAACTGCGTATTTCTTTTCTCTTCGCTTCAACACGATCTGCGTGGCCCCACCAGCGTTCAGTCTGTTCG
>JBGTUV010000268.1:0-1464 GCA_041938985.1 Candidatus Nitromaritima sp.
TTTTATTAATTTATTTGTATATAAAATCAAAAGTCATTATTTAAATAAATAATGCGATTAATTTTTAAATAAAGATAGGGCTAAAAGTAGCCATGATAAATTAAGCGAAAAATTATTATATTTAAAAATTTACAGCGAGTTATTTTTAATCGAAAGATGGCTCCAGCTATGTTCTAATATTTTTATGCTTTTTGCTCTTCGAGATACTCCCATTTTACCATAGGTTATACGATTCTTTTTCACGAGGTGAAAAGTAATCCATGACCCAAATATACCTCAAAAAATTACACTCAAATAGATACCCCACAGGGGACTTACAAAGCTGACTCGGGAATTAGTCCAGATCAAACATTTCTGTATAGTTTTCTTTCAAACTAGGCGGCTGAGCTTCTTTTCTTAAAAAGCAGTTTCCTATGGCAAGCGCTTCAATCCCGGTTCCCATAAAGCATCGGAAAGCATCTTCAGGAGTACAGACTATGGGTTCTCCTCGCACGTTGAAACTGGTATTTACCAGTACCGGGCAACCGGTTCGAGACTTGAATACCGAAAGTAATTTATGATAGCGGGGATTGGTTTCTTTGTGTACCGTTTGGATGCGAGCGGAATAATCCACATGAGTGATTGCTGGAATATCAGAACGCGGCACATTTAATTTTTCTATTCCAAACAACTGTTTCTGCTCGTCCGTCATGGGTCGCTGGTATTTCTTTGCAATATCTGCCACCAGTAACATATAAGGACTATCGGCATCCAGATCAAACCATTCCGAAACGTCTTCTCTCAGGACTGACGGGGCAAAAGGTCTGAATGATTCACGAAACTTGACCTTTAAATTAAGAACCGATTGCATTTGTGGTGATCTGGCATCGCCGAGAATAGAACGAGCTCCCAGCGCTCTGGGACCAAACTCCATCCTTCCTTGAAACCAGCCGACAGCTTTGCCCTCTTGGAGAATTTCGACACAGGAACGAATGAACTCATCCTCTTCAAGGACTTCAAATTGTGCGCTCATCCCTTCTAGGCGTTTAGCAATTTCTTCATCCGAAAAAATAGGTCCAAGATAACTTCCCTTCATTGAGTCACCTGAAGGAGGTAGCTGTCTTGGTTGCTCCAGATGCAGGTGATAGGCTGCCAGGGCCGCCCCAAGGGCTCCACCCGCATCACCGCTGGCTGGTTGAATCCAAAGATGGTCCTGACCTCCTTCACGAAGTAATTTCCCATTAGCGACACAGTTCAGTGCTACCCCACCTGCCAGACAAAGATTCTTTTCCCCAGTTTCTTTAATGAGTGAACGGGAAAGCCGAAGGACCACCTCCTCAGTCACTTTTTGAATGGAGGCTGCGATATCCATATGTTTCTGAGTTAAGTGGGATTCCGCAGAACGGGGAGGGGCACCGAATAAATCGTGAAACCGAGAGCTAGTCATAGTAAACCCGATACAATAATCGAAGTAAGAAAGGTCAA
>JBGTUV010000269.1:0-1448 GCA_041938985.1 Candidatus Nitromaritima sp.
TAAATAGAACTTTTTTATAGCTTCTGGGAAGGAAATATAAGGAATATTTTTTTCTTGAACGGCTAAGACCTCTTGATTGTCTTTAGATACAGCGTTACCGATAATAACTTGATCAATATCATCGCTAATATTTTTACGTTGATAACCAGGCTTGATATCTATTCCGGATGACTTTAGAAGTGTGCTCATAGGCGGATAGATATTTGTATCCGATCCAGTGACTCGATAACCAGATTTTTGAAGAAGACCGGCAAGAGAGGCCATCCCAGTACCGCAAATGGCAATCAGGTAAATTGATTTAATCTTTTCGTTGGAGACCATTCCGGCAAATTGTAGGCCTCGAATCCCTTAAAGTCAATCTATATCAATGGGTTCGGTGTTCTGCAGCGCTGGCAAACAAACAACTTGTACTTGTTAAAAAAGTATTACAATTTTCCACCAAAATAACGGAGCTTCTATATACCAAACTTGGAAATTTTTGTAGTTAGTTAAATAATGATTTTAAGTCAGAAAGGTTATCTATGAGGAAATGAGGTTTGGAATCGCGGAGAGAATTTGGGTCACCCAATCCGTAGGTAACGCCACAGGTTATTACCCCCGCACGTTTCCCTGTTTCTACGTCGATGGCGTTATCTCCAATCATCAAAACATTCTCCGTGGGGCAATTATACTTTTTCATAAGGAACTGAAGTCCTTTTGGGTTAGGTTTCTGTTCATCCAGACTATCCCCACCTAGTATTGAATCAAAAGAGGGCAGAAAGTTCATTGCTTCAAGAATCTTTTCAATAAATGCGATAGGTTTATTCGATAAGATGGTGTTTTTTTTATTCGAAAAATGCTCCACAATTTCCCTTCCATTTGGGTAGAGTTTGGTTTGATCTAACAAATGATGATTGTAGTGTTTTTGGAAAAGAGAAACGGCTGTTTCAATATTATTACATCCGGAACTAGCCAAGGAGCGAGTCATAAGGTTGACCACTCCGCTACCAATATTTTGGCGGATGGTTTCCCGGTCCAAAGATTGAAGGTTCATTTCGGTTAGAGTGCGGTTGACTGAGTTGGCGATATCTTCGAATGTATCTACCAAGGTGCCGTCGAAATCGTAAACAAAAAGAGAGATTTTTTTCAAAGTTTATGATTAAGGTTTTTAAGGATTACTCGTGGTGTAGCGGTAGGCCTTTACAATATTTTCTTTATCGAAAAGGATGACCAAGTCTTTGGAGTGGGTAGGTCCAACGGCATTCCATTGGTCAAACTGGTAAGTCCACATGACCTGACCATTTTCAATACCCTTCTTAAATGGGGCTCCGAGCCTCTCAAAGATTTCTTCTTGACTGGTCACATTATTTTGAATACTTTTTAATTTTCGTTCTACATTTAGAATTTTATCATATACATCATCACAATCATAGGAAGAACCGAACCATCCCTGAACCTGTCTTGTAGGT
>JBGTUV010000270.1:0-1437 GCA_041938985.1 Candidatus Nitromaritima sp.
ATGTCATTTGATAACATTCTGGGGCAGGATCGCCCTAAACAAATCCTTGATAAAGCACTGAGAAGCGGTAGGATTCCCAACGCATATCTTTTTTACGGTCAGAAAAGCGTGGGGAAAAAACTCATCGCTATTGAAGTCTCCAAAGCTTTAAACTGCAAAACCTTGGGTCCAGTAGATAGTTGTGACCAGTGTCTCTCCTGTCTAAAAATCGAAAAACGCATCCATCCAGATTTGTTCATACTGGAGCCTAAAAAGAGTTCACCCGCTTCAAGGGAGGCTATTTTAAAAATAGACGAGATTCGCGAACTACAAAAAAAACTGCTTTACCTTCCTTATGAAGGGAATACTAAAGTGGCCATTATCAATAATGCGGAGTGCATGAATCCTCAAGCAGCCAATTCGTTTTTAAAAACTCTCGAAGAACCACCGACCAAAACTCTTATTATTCTTATCGCATCGAACCCGTATCAATTGCTACCTACTGTTGTATCCCGTTGTCAGGGAATTCGGTTTTACCCGTTACCCTCTGAAGCCATAAAAACAATCATCTCCCATCATTTAAAAAATGAGGAAGGAGAAAGTCAACCAGAGGAGATTGAGCTTAGGTCGCGGCGCTCCATGGGACAAGTTGCCTACGCCCTGGAAGAAGACCTGTTAGAAGCATCGGAAGACCGAGAAGAGTTGATTCGCTTGATCAGTATCATTTCCTTCAAACGAATGGATCAAGTCTTTCTGTGGACTAAAACCAAGGCAAAACAAACTGAACGCATACTATTGATTCTAGACGAGTTAACGCGTATCTTACGAGACGCAGTTTTAATCAAGGTAGCGCCCGAAACTAGTGTAGTCACTAATAAAGACTTAATTAAACAGCTCAGAACATTAGCTCTGCAAAAATCAACATCTGCACTTCTTACAATGTTTGAAACAGTCCAAAATACCAAGGCGGCCATAAAATTAAATGCAAACTCTCAACTTGCCCTAGAAAACATGCTCATCAACTTTTGTGAAGCTGCTTAGCGAACAGGAAAATCAAGAATGATTGAAGCTCTGAAGGAAGACTCAACTCTTCCAAAAAAACATCCAAAAAACCCCTCATTCCTCATCGGAGTACGAACCGAAGGTTCTTTTAAGTCGACACTTCATGATCCCGGAAAACAAAATTTCCGAGTAGGAACCCAAGTAATAGTGGAAAGCGCCAATGGTGCGCGAACTGGTATTATCGCCTCTAACAAAATTCCCAACATAAGAAAAGTTGAGGATAAAATCCCTAGAATTCTGAGAACCTTCAACGAAAATGATCTTCAAGTACAAACAAGACGAAAGAAAACTGAAGAACATGCTAAAGAATTATGTCAGCAAATAATAAGCAAATTGAAGCTAGAGATGAATTTAAGTAGGGTAGTCTTCCTACAACATGAAAAGAAAATAGTCTTT
>JBGTUV010000271.1:0-1425 GCA_041938985.1 Candidatus Nitromaritima sp.
AACCAGAACAGAGTTGGGATTTTGAGGAAAGCGTCAAAAGTTGTTTCGTATCTTGGCCCCAGCGTATCGATAAAATTTTTTGCCGGAAGTAGTCCGTTTTCACCAATCAGGGGCAAGCCCTGATTCACGAGGATCAGGAACCCAACGAAATACATTCCTCCTAAAAATCTTAAGAAAACGAAACGAGTGAGCCAATATTTAGACGAAGCGGTTGAACCGAAGCCCAGAAAGCGGAATCTATCTAGCATCGCTTTTACCATCAGAGGCACAGTGTATGAATTTGTTGAGGGTTATTGTATTTTTTTTAGCCCAACTTAACACTTAAAATAGTATATCCTCAAAGCATGAAACCCATACTTATATATGACGGAAATTGCGGATTCTGCCTCTATTGGATTAATATTTGGAAAAATAAAACCAAAGACCGCGTCGAATATGCCCCTTATCAGTCCGTCGCCAATCAATTTCCTCAAATATCTTTAGATCAATTTGAACGGTCGGTTCAACTAGTAAAGCCAGATGGAGAAATCACAGAAGGAGCAAAAGCTGTACTTCAAGTCCTAGCATATAATCCAGGTTTAGTATGGCTTTTAAGAACTTACCAGAATTGTTCACTCTTCGCTAAAGTTGCCGAAGTAACTTATTATTTTGTAGCTAAGCACCGAAGTACCCTATCTTCAGTTTTAAGTTAGATTGGCAAGGGAAATTAAAAACTTGACCTATAAACCCTCGATTCAAGACTATTCCCATCAGTATTTTTGAAAATTTTTTTAGGACCATAAAGTTAGGAATTATCTTCTCTCAGCACACATTCATGCCTGACCGACTTCCAAATAAAATACAACATTTGATGTATTGTTTTAACTGGTCGAGGCGAGAAGGTTTGGACCTCCGACCCCCTGCTCCTAAATTATGGGTGTAGCTTATTAACCTTTTTTTAATTAGACTTACGGTGACGCTCGTTGCGTGTTGTGTCACTAAATGCCAAGACGTAACTATCAGATTGACACAAATTTGACACAGTGATTTTTTTCGCTTATTCGGTTGCTAGTTGGATTATATTTATATGCGTAGGGGTTTGTCTGAGAATAAAATTTCGTGTGCCTACTGATTCCAAGGCTCTACCTCGTTTCTCCTTTCATAGATAACACTCACTGAATAGACCGGAACGAGCACAGCTTTTCTTTCTTTGGAGCAATGGCGGATCAGTTTGGTTTTTGTAGTCCCCACCGCCCACACGCGACTGGAAAGCTTGGAGTTGGGATATTCAAGGTTTTTAGACTCTCTCTCGGTTCCAAATTGTCTTTGTAGTTGTTTTAGAAGAGTATCAAATTCTTTTAAACGATCAGACCCAACTACCATCTTAATATTTTTAAATCCCTCATCATATAACTTAACTACAATTTGATGCGCCGTCCTTGCATT
>JBGTUV010000272.1:0-1412 GCA_041938985.1 Candidatus Nitromaritima sp.
AAAATTGAAGTCAGTGCCGGCATCATCATAAAAAATAAAAAGGTCTACATTCAACAAAGATTAAAAAATGGCTTGATGGGTGGACTCTGGGAGTTTCCGGGTGGAAAAAGAGAACAAGGTGAATCGCCCGAAGAATGTTTGAAGCGTGAGATTAAGGAAGAACTAAGAGTAAATGTTGTTAGTCTAAACAAAGTTATGACCATCAAACATACCTACACCCAATTTCGTGTGACTCTAACTGTATTCAACTGCAAATTACAAAAAAAACAAATCAGGCCTGATGGATGCGAACAATGGAAATGGGTCTCATTGTCAAACTTGAAAAAATATCCTTTTCCTGCTGCCAATGTTAAAATTGTAAAGTATCTAACCGAAAAATAACTCCTCGAACTAAAAAGATCTGATTGGAAAAATGAATCCGGGAACCAAAGTAACCCTTATTGGAACAGCTGCTAATCTTATACTTTCAATTATTAAATTCGTTGGAGGTATCATCGGTAATAGTGCTGCTATGGTAGCCGATGCGGTTCACTCTGTTTCCGATCTGTTGACTGATGTGATTGTATTAATCATGCTCAAGGTAGGCCAAAAGCCTAAGGACAAAGATCACCCCTATGGTCACGGAAAAGCAGAAACCCTTGGGACAACAATTGTTGGATTTTTCATTATTTCAGCTGGGGTAGGATTAGCCTATGAAGCTTGGGACATCATTCAATCTGGCATATCTCGTATTCCCGAACCGTTAGCAGCTGGCGCTGCATTGATTTCTATTTTTATTAAGGAATGGTTGTTTCGCTACACACGTTCGGTTAGTGAAAAATCGAACAGCTCCCTACTTCTTGCAAATGCCTGGCACCATCGATCCGATGCGATTTCATCCATTGCTGCATTGATCGGCATTATTGGCGCTATGATTGGCTTCCCAATGCTAGATCCCATCGCTGCCGTAATGGTCGCCTTCATGGTTATAAAGTGGGTTACGAACTTACTCTTGGAGGATTTCGTGACTTAATGGATACCGCGCTCGACGAAAAAGATACCCGAAACATTCAAGTTGCGATAGATAATATATCCGGGGTCCTAAAATCACACGATTTACGAACACGAAAAATTGGCGGAGAAATTCTAATGGATGTTCACATTCAGGTAGACAGCTGCGATCTTACCGTGACCGAAGGCCATGAAGTAGCTGAAAGGGTTCGAAGGCAACTAATCAAGAACTACCCAAATACCCAGGATGTACTGGTCCATGTAGATGGCTATGACGATAGTGAAGTGGAATCGATTTACAATATCTCGCGGGATGATGTCGAACTCTTGCTCACCTCAATGGCGTGCTCAAGCGTTTCTCCGCTCAGACGCGAATGAATCAGTTCACTCAGAGCAACGCAGGCATCGATAGCCGGGTACAC
>JBGTUV010000273.1:0-1391 GCA_041938985.1 Candidatus Nitromaritima sp.
AGTAAGAATCATAGCCTCAACTTCATCTCTAATAGAAACCATTTTACTTGGATGCTTAACGTGTTTGCTCCAACTCATTTCGGATATATGAACTAGCCCCTCAATGCCTTTTTCTAACTCAACAAAAATCCCATAATCAGTAATACTAACAACCTTCCCTTTTATGCGTTGATTAACGGGATATTTTTCATCTACATCGACCCAAGGATCTGGGGTGATTTGTTTGAGTCCGAGCGAAACGCGCTCTTTTTCTTTGTCGAATTTGAGTACCATTACCTCTAATTTATCGCCCATTGAAAACATTTCAGAGGGGTGGTTAACACGTCCCCAAGACATGTCCGTAATATGGAGTAATCCGTCAATACCACCCAAATCGACGAAAATACCATATTCAGTGATATTTTTGACAACACCTGAAATAAGGCTATTTTCTTCTAATTGTTGTAGGGTTTCACTGCGACTATGCAGGCGTTTCTCTTCGAGTAAAGCCCTTCTGGATAGGACAATATTGCCGCGTTTTTTGTTCATCTTAATAATTCGCATTTGGAAAACTTCACCGATTAATTTTTCCAGATTTCGTATGGGACGTAAGTCAATTTGAGAACCGGGAAGAAATGCTTTAAGGCCAATATCTACTGTCAGCCCACCTTTTGCTTTCGCGATAATGGTGCCCTCAATAATTTCTTCGGCGTCATATTTTGTGACTAGCTCGTCCCACAATTTAATTTTGTTTGCTTTCTCTTTGGATAGGACAACGTTCCCTTCATTATCTTCTGACCGTTCTAGAAAAACTTCTACCTCGTCCCCCACGGATAAATCTTGACCATTGTTCGAGAACTCGTGTAAGTGAATGTTTCCTTCCGACTTGAACCCAACGTCAATTGTCGCCATGCCTTTGGCTAGTTCTATTACGGTACCTTGAATAACCTGACCTTCTTTAAATTGGTGAAGACTCTCAGAGAAATATTTTTCCATTTCATCCCAAGTTGCCTGGTCCTCGGGAGAAAGTTTTTCTTCTTCGTCGAAGTCATCTTCAAATGTTGTTTTGATTTTAGATTTAGTCATGATAAAAACTTTCTTTCTTAATTTAATAAAGCATTTGCAAAAGCTTAAGTTGATAATAGAGTCGTTAAAAAAATTACGAACTCGGATTAATGGTTTTTATTATTTCTTTAACCACCTGGTCGATACTGAGATTAGTTGTGTCGATGAGCATGGCATCTTTCGCTTGTTTGAGAGGAGCTATTTTTCTGTTGCGATCTTCATGGTCCCTTTGAACGACCTGTTCAATTATGGTTGAAATATCGGCATTTTTGGCCTGATCTTTTTCTTTTAGCTCAACAAATCTACGGCGCCCACGTTCTATTGGATCGGCGTCTAGGAAAAACTTT
>JBGTUV010000274.1:0-1339 GCA_041938985.1 Candidatus Nitromaritima sp.
CACCAGTTAATCTTGGTTTATAGGAAGATCGCATTGACCCCTCCTTGCGATCGCTATCTCGAACAAAGTCTGTTGTAAAGGGAGGGCGCGACAGGCTTTGTTCTTGCTGTCTGTTTCATCAATGATAATCCTGTGTCAATTTGCGATATTGTCTCAACCCCTTAAGCAATTTCCCCTCTAGGGAAAACTTCATAAACCGTTACCAATAAATACTTTTATCATCAATTTGTCATCTACCCTGATTTCGGCACGGCTTATGCTTTACAAGGTATTTTGAACGTTATAAGAAGAATAAATCAATATTCACTTTCCAGATTAATTTAGGTCAAAATTGGTAGTACAATATAGGAATTACTACACATAAAGATGGCTCTGAGGAAAATGGAAGCTTTAGGATTTAAAATATTCTGGCTCCTTCTAATAATTTTTTTATGGTTACTGCTGGCTAAGAGACGGCCTAAAACCAAAAAATCCACCACAACAATAAATAAAGAGCCAAAACACCTTGAGTCAATATATAGGAATTGTGAATTTTGTGGTCAACCTATATCAAAAAGAAGGCTTGCGGTCGCACCTGACGCCACTCTTTGTGTTCCATGCAAAACAGATTTGGAAGGGAGAGAAACTAGTTTTCCCACTGAAGAAATATCAGAAGATACGGAAGCCGATTATGAATTAGTCTCGGAAATGATGGATGAAGTAATGCCAAAAGCTACAGAAAAGCATCTTGATGATTACGAACAAAAATCGGAAATAACTGAAGATAAAAAACCAGTCGAAACTTACCAGATCGAAGAAATACAAAGGATCTCAAGATTAATAACTGGTTACAAACATCAAAGGCTATGTTTTTATTCTAGCGTTATTGAACCTTTGCATGATGAAGATCTTTTTCAGGTTGAAACCTATAGCCACGGTACTTTTCGTTTCACCAAGGCCCAATTTCATCAGCACTTCCCTAATGTAATTAAAAGCGTGAGTTACAAAGAACACGGAATGTACCATTACCCAACAATACCCGGCAAAGCTTTGCCTTTCAAAATAAAAAAAAGCTTGAGTCGAATTAACATGATTAAAAAAGGAAGTAGTTAAACAAGAATTGTTCTAGGAAGTTTTATCAATCAGCCCGAGGTACACTTGAGGTACAGTAAGCGAGGAATTTGGAGTAAAAAAGGAAAGTAACAAAAACTTAACTGATTATAAAGTCAGGTCATACAGTTCTGCCAGCGTAGCTCAGGGGTAGAGCAACTGATTCGTAATCAGTAGGTCGACAGTTCAATTCTGTCCGCTGGCTCCATATAAATAAAGGCTTATGGGTTTTCACCCATAGGCCTTTTTT
>JBGTUV010000275.1:0-1337 GCA_041938985.1 Candidatus Nitromaritima sp.
CGCGGCCCAGGCCAAAGTTTGCGTCCTCACCTCTTCCGCCGCCGACCCGGCGATGGACGACACCAATACCCTGACGGCCGGCCTTATCGAAAACAACTGGCCGCAAGTCGTTACGGTCATGACCTGCAGCCGTGCCGAAACCATGAACAACCTCGGGACCTTCGGTATCGACGGCGGCATCAACACCACCGACTTGCAAATGGGACTTTTGGTGCAGGAATTGGAAGACCCCGGCTTGTATCAAATTTACCGCGAACTGTCCTCCAATGCTGGCGGCAACCAGATTTATATCAGCCATTCGGCCGTGGGATCCTGGGATGGCCATGACCGGGAGTTCAGCATCGGAAGTTTAAAGATCGCTGCCATTCAGCTCAAACTCCCGGTTGAGATTTTGGGCCTCCAAAGTGAAGAAGGAGAAAAGCTGAGCCTCAATCCGGGAAACGACCTGATTCTAACTCCCGCTGACCATATAGTTTATATGTCCAGGAAGCGTTTCGACTGGTTGAAAAACAGCGGTCAAATTATGCAACAAATCTCCAAAGGACCCTGATAGAGGTTGGTCTCCAACTACTTTGCTAAAGCAAAGTTTTTCGATATCCACGCCACCGGTTAGTGTCCTGATCTCGATAATGGAACCTAAACTCACATTCTTTAAGATGCAAATAAAAAGTAGATTCGATCATACCGCGAAACCGGGACAGACGAATTTTGAAAAATCCCCAAAACCCTTCAATTCCATTAACGTGTGTTGCACCATTAGCAAATTCATTCCGCCCATGATCAATACAAAGATGTTTTCCATACCCCACATCAACAAGCCCATTGTAACCACGCCACCCATCAGAGTAGATGACACTATCGAGAGTGACCCTGCCCCGGATGACTGCTTGGAGCATGACTTTTGAGCACTTTGCATCAATTTATCTCCGTTGAAAATATCTCCGGCCCATATCCTGCAAAAACCTCTTTTTTACTTCGCACGAAAATCCCCTTAGAGTGAATCAGCTTTTGAGCCGCCGCCAGAAATAGAAACCGGCTCCCGCCAGGAGAAGAAGAATATAGAATCCGTATTCGATGATCAGCTGATATATATAAACCTTAATGCCCATGATAATGAACGGCCATAGAAAATACACTGTCCCCGCTAGGCCGCATAGCAGGAGAAGGATTTTAAGGTTCAAAATGTTATCCCCATTTGTGTTTTTGTAGCAATTTTCCGGTTATCTACAACGGGATCGATGTATAAGACAGGCCGTTTATCTTTTGAAGTGAAAAATTGTGGCGGGTAGTCTATGGGGTCATATGAAACGTTTAAAATATGACTTCCTCCACCACAC
>JBGTUV010000276.1:0-1326 GCA_041938985.1 Candidatus Nitromaritima sp.
AAAAGCGGCTGCTGAACAGGAAAAAGTGGCGAACGAATTTATCAAGGTTGCTACGCGCTAACCAATATGACTGGCAACTACCAACAGTGAAGCAACTAACTACCCTCTACGAGATGAGCAAAACGAATAGCAAGGTTTTGGGGAAAGGTATGAATATTCACATTGATTCTATTTTTTCTAAAGAGGGAAGTGCCTCTTTATGGTCCATCGAAGAAAATGGAAATTATAATGCCTTTGGAGTTGTGTTCAACACTGGAAAACGATTTAACAAGTCCAAAAAATCTACGTTTCGAAAAGCTGTTCGGGCAGTTCGTTATTTAAATTAATTATCGTTCAGAGGTTCTAATGAAAAAAGTTTTATTCACAAGCTTATTGATACTATTGTTGAGCGCTGCAAACCCTTTTCAGGCGCAGGCCACCTTCCCGGGAAAAAACATTGTATTTTGGGATCTTGAACAATCTGACGAACAAAATAATACAGAATTGGTAGAAGCGTATGACCTCGCGAAAAAAAATAAACACGAACAGGCACTTAAAGTAATCGAGAAAAAAATCCAAGAGTCCCCAAAGTCAACAACACTCCATGTAATGAAAGGCCTTATATTAAATGAAATGCACATGTATATACCGGCCGTTAGAATATTAAATGAAGCTCAACTGATCGAAAGTCGACACCCCGGTATTCACTACGGGTTTTGTGAGGTATATCGAAACCTAGGAATGTCCTACCTCTCTTTACAGGCTTGTAGAATTGCCGAAGAAGTTCACCGCCTATCTCCGGAAGCTCACTACGAACATGCGCAAACGTTGATTGCAACCGGAGAAATGAAACTTGCTAACAAATCTCTATCCACTGCCGCTGAACTTGACCCCAACAACGCGCAGTACCATTACCAAAGAGGTATGAACTTTTATTACCTTAACCAATACGAAGCCGCAGAAAACGCCTTCCTGAAAGCTCTTTCAATTGACACAACCGATGTCGACTCCGCATATCAATTGGCTTACATTTACGCAGCACAAAAAAAAGCAACCCTTGCAAATCAACAAATAGTAAAGGTTCTTCAAATACAAAAAGAACACCCTAAAATTCAGTCCGCCAAATTGTTACTAGAATACGTAAAAAACAATGCGCTGGATAAACTTCCGCTCAAAATTATTCCTCACGATTATCATGTTGGACGATCAAAATCATATTACCAGTCAGGGGACTATGGACTTGCTCTTATAGAAATCGAAACCGCGGCAAAATTAAAACCTAACGATTTGCAAACTAAGGAAATACTGATCGGTTTGAATAGTTTTCTCTTGCGAGTTAATACGACT
>JBGTUV010000277.1:0-1316 GCA_041938985.1 Candidatus Nitromaritima sp.
GGACTATAGATCACTTTCATCGGCGACCCATTGAACCTTCCGCAAAAATCCTGCTAGAGAACATAAAACAAAGCACACATCTCTCCTCTATTTAGCCCTAGGTATATGGAATTTATATTTAATTTTAGTGCTGATGTCAAGAAAATAGGACCTTTTTTTCCCGTGAGAAACCGGGGAAAACAATTGAAAATATTAAATTTATTTTAATTAAACTTTATTAATCTTAAAGCAACGCCTAATACTTAATTTAAGTGAATGATTTTAAAGGCTTTAAGTTAAATACCGGCCATCTCAATGTCTGAATATTCACCAACATTTACTCAAATACGCTTGCCAAGTTATGAGCGTACTCGGCGACTTTTTTTTAAACCCAACTCTATTTTCGTGGGCATTTTCCTGCCAAATATAATTTCTCCCCAAAACATATCCCGACTTCCTTTTTTAAGGAACTATCTGTTTTGATCAACGGTGTCTTTTACTTTTTCGATTTCCTTAATGTTTTTTACTAAATCTTCAGGATCTCCAAGTTCTTTACAAATTATTTTTGCCTGATCCAAGTACTTTTCACTTTGCTCTTTCCTGCTAATAAGTAACTCCATACGCGCCACTGTTAAAAACATCTGGAGAAGGCTGGCTTTATTGTCAGCCTCCTTAAAACAGTCTATCGCTTTATCAAAGTTTTCCTCAGCCTCATCAATATGGCCATCCTTAAATTTCAAATTGCCGAGGTAGGTGTAGTCCTGCGCGGTGCCATTTTTATCGCCCACTTCCAAAGTTAGATTAAGGGCATCGCGATAATATTTTTCTGCATCGGTACGGTTGCCATTATTAAAACTCAAGTTCCCCATATTGCGGTAGTCTGCGGCAAGTTCCTTTTTATCGGCTTTTCTTAGAGAGATCTCCAGCGCGGCTTTAAAGTGCTTTTCTGATCTTTCCTTGTACCCCCTGCCCAAACAAAGTTCCCCCAGGTTCCTGTGATCGATTTGCTGTTCCCCTTCATCCCTAAGTTCCACACTGGCTTCAAGGGCTTTCTTATAATAATCCTCCTGCTTATTCCTCGATTTTTTTTCAGCGTAGACTTTTCCTAAAATACGACTGTCGTGACATACATTTCTTAAGTCTTTAATTTCTTCAGCTATCTCCAGAGCCTGCAAAGATAACTTTTCGCATAGACCCCAGTCCTCTTTCTGCAAGTATAAGTTGCCACGGTTTCTGTAATCCTCAGAAATTTCATATCTATTGTTTGTTTTATTATTTATCTCTAGAGCATTTTTATAAAATTTATCTGCATTAGCCCAATCTGTTTTTTGCATACT
>JBGTUV010000278.1:0-1300 GCA_041938985.1 Candidatus Nitromaritima sp.
TGTAATCTTGTGGAACTCCTTGTCCTCTGCGATACATCCCACCCAAGAAGAGTTGTCCTAATGAATTTCCCTGTTCTGCAGAAAGACGATACCACTTGACTGCTTCTTTGTAGTCTCCTCTATCATAAGCACCTAAGCCATCTTGCAAATCATCACCAAACACGACAGAAGAACCACTAAACAAAAACAGAAAAGTGAGTGCGAGTAAGAATGTGAGTGGTTTGGTTTCGTTGCTCAATGGTTGCCAAGTGGTTCGCATGGTGGAACTCCTAGGACTTTTGGGATCTTTGGAGTATACCAAACAATGGTCTTATCTATTTCTAAAAAAATAAATATACCCCACAGCAAACCCATAGCGAACTAAAAGTAAACTTGAAGTAACCTGCAGCTTAGCCAAAGTTTGAAGTGTTGGAAAAGAATATGGCTGGAGTGGAAGCAAAGCCGTTGAAGAAGGTCAATAAACCCTATAAAATAAGGCGTGAAGGTAGTTTTGTTAGTGGGTTTAAATAAAGGAAATATAAAATGGAACTTCACCCTTTCCCGATCCTAGTAGCCTCGATGTTTTGCAATTTTGTAGTATTAGGAATTTCTATAAACAGGCCAGATTCTTTTTACCCAGTTAGTCTTTCAGCTATTTCTATTTCTTTACAAGGATTGGCATTAAGACACTTTGCTATCATCTCAGTTACTTGAATTATTTATTCAGTTAGTGGCTTTAAATAAGGGGTATCTAAAAAATGGAAACGGACAACGAAAATGAAAAACTGAAAGAAGAAGTAAAACTTCTAAAACAAGAAAACCAGAGATTGCAGAAAATAGTTGAGCAGATAAAAACTTGGGTACCTCCAGGCTTTCATATGCAACTAGGTATTGCCGATAAAAAGGAGAATTAAAGGTAGTTTTGTTAGTGGCTTTAAATAAAAGGGGGTGAGAGCAATGGCTATTACGCGTGTATGGATTGAAGAAGGCTGTATTTCATGTGGCTTGTCGCAAGGGAACTGCCAAGAGGTTTTTAAAATTAAAGATAAGGGTGCGACAGTGATTGAAGGGGTGGACTATTCAGGATTGGAGGAAAAAATCAAGGATGCTGCTAATGCATGTCCTGTTCAAGTAATTATGTATGATGAGACTTGAAGTTTTTTTATCTTCGCTTATCGAGATACTCTTATGACATGGTTATTCTACGAATCTAGTGGTAGATGTTTTAGAGAAGGTTTTTAATCACTACGAGATGCTTTCCATGATTCGATCACACCATCAACTGCAGTGAAGTCTATTTCTATGGGGCGACAACAAACCT
>JBGTUV010000279.1:0-1288 GCA_041938985.1 Candidatus Nitromaritima sp.
ATTTTAATATGCTAATTAGGTTAGGTTAACCTAATTCGATATAGGGGTCTAGATAGATTACTTGAACTTAACAATAGGTTAAATTTTAATCAATGTTTAATGACGAAATGGTTCTGCCGCAAGCAGAAATTATAGCAATTGGAAATGAAGTTATTAGTGGTCTTATTCAAGATACTAATGGTAGATATTTGAGCAAACAATTACACTTGCTAGGGATTAATACTTCAAGAATCACGGCAGTGGGTGATGATGAGGGTTCTATTACCAGAGTTGTAGAAGGCGCTTTGGAGCGGGTTGGTATAGTTATAGTTACTGGAGGTCTAGGATCAACACACGATGATATTACAAAAGATGTACTCGCCCGAGTGTTCAATTCTAATATGATTATTGACGATAAAGTGATGAACATGCTCGAAGCAAAGTTCAATGAACGTCAGCAAAAAGTTCCTGAAAGAGTGCGTAGTCAATGTAAAATCCCCGAAACTGCTGAGATTTTATACAACGAAAAAGGAACAGCCCCGGGTTTTCTTTTTGAACGTGATGGAAAAAAATTATTTTCTCTTCCAGGTGTTCCTTTAGAGATGGAGCACTTGTTTGACAAATATATTCGCCCCGATCTTAAAAAATTGCAAAAAGGGGTGATTGGTCATCGTGTTATTAAAACTGTGGGTTTGACAGAGGCTTCTCTCTGGGAAAAGTTTGGGCCAGTTGAACCATTGGAAAGATTGGCTACCGTGGCATCACTTCCTTCCTATTTAGAGATGAAGGTTCGTTTGTCTTGTTACTCGAAAAGTTCAGAAGAGGTTGAAATTAGATTAGGTGAAGCAGAAGATATGGTTATGACGTCGTTGGGGGAATGGGTCTATGGAAAAGATAATGAGACTTTAGAGGGCAAAATAGGGGAGTTGTTTAAAGAAAAGGGGAAAACCTTGGCCGTTGCTGAATCTTGCACTGGTGGGCTGGTTGGTCACCGGTTGACGCAGGAACCGGGGAGCTCTAATTATTTTCTAGAAGGAGTTGTCGCATACAGTAACGAGACAAAAAAAAGCCGTTTACAAGTTTCATCGACTTTGATCCAAAAATATGGAGCTGTGAGCGCAGAGGTGGCTCTTGCTATGGCAGAGGGTATACGTAAAACTTCAGGTGCCGATATTGGGTTGTCTGTTACCGGAGTTGCCGGCCCGGGTGCTAGTGATAACAAACCTGTGGGGACAGTATTCATCGCTATTAGTGGAGAAGAAAAATTAGATTGTGAAGATTTTCGTTTTTATAATGATCGAAGTCGTAA
>JBGTUV010000280.1:0-1286 GCA_041938985.1 Candidatus Nitromaritima sp.
AGAGCTTGTTCAGCCTCGATATTGCAAGGCATTTGCTTTTGAGAATTTTGAATTATTTTAAGAGGTAGATCAGCCATTATTATTTTCTAACTATTTAACATCATATAAATAATTAAGAAAACTTCAAGTGATGTTTTTGGTGCTGGAAAACGTAATTTGGTCCTTACTCGATTTAAAGGTTCATTTCTAAAAAAATGCCCTGGGATTAGCCCGGGAATGGTTTGCTGTAATTATTACGTGGTTAATCTTCTTAAAAACTGCATGTACGATTGTTCCTATTGTTTTTTGCAAGATTTTCTTCAAAACAATCCGCTACTTGTTGCTTACGTTAATATCGAAGATTTATTAGATGAGCTAGAGCGAACATTCGCAGCTCACCCCGACCGGACATTTCGCGTAGGTACGGGAGAGTTAACTGATAGCCTAGCTCTGGATCAAGTTATTCCATTCTCTCAACAATTGATTCCATTTTTTAACCAGAAAAAAAATGCCGTTCTTGAACTCAAGACAAAATCAAACTGCGTGATAAACCTGCTAAACCAGAACAGCGCAGATAATGTTATAGTTTCCTGGTCGTTAAACCCACAAATAATTATAGACCAAGAAGAAAAAGGAACGCCAAACCTCGAACAAAGATTAGAAGCTGCTCGGCTGTGCGCAAACAAGGGTTATAAAATAGGAATACACCTCGACCCTATTATAATTTTCCCAGACTGGGAAAGAGCATACCATGGCATGATCGAAAAAATATTCGAGGTGCTATCGCCATCCCAAATAGAGTGGGTAAGCCTTGGCAGTTTTCGCTATCGAATGTCTCTTAAGAAAATCATTAATGAGCGTCATAATAATACTCGCCTATTTACAGGCGAACATATTTCTAGCAAAGATGGGAAACACCGCTACCTTAGATCGCTTAGGAATGAAGCTTATAAAAACCTTCGCAGTCTCTTAAAAAATTTCTCTACCGATTTAAACGTCTATCTATGTATGGAAACCAGAGAGATGTGGGAAGGAGTTACCGGGAAAATGCCGCGGGCCGATGAAACGCTAGACAAATTTTTTGACCTATAAAATCTCAGTCACAAACGCATAGGCATCACGATACTTTGGTAGTCTTTGTCACCGTTTGAGGTGATGAGACATGAGGATTTTTCGTCTTTCAGATTAAGGACAACTTCTTCGTCATCGATCACGCTTAACACATCGAGAACATATTTAGCATTAAGTCCAACTGAAACATCCTCTCCAGAATAAGAAATAGCTATTTCCTCCCTGGCCTCGCCTAG
>JBGTUV010000281.1:0-1263 GCA_041938985.1 Candidatus Nitromaritima sp.
CCAACAGGTTTTCTCCCCTTAGAGAAACTTTTATATTTCTATTTACCGGTAATGTATAAGTAATCGCCGCCCTTACAGTCCCAAAAGCAGGTGTTTCATTTTTGTAGTCAAATCCTTTTGCACGGCTTCTAATAAATAAACCCACGAGAGACTCGAGATTGGATGAATTATAATAAAGGTTCGCGTTTAGTTTGTGTTTAGGACGACGAACTCCCATTTGATAATGGTTGGATTTGGTTTTCTCAAATAGATAGTGGTCATTCCATGTGTGGTGTATGGAAAGTGAGTAGTGATTAGGTAGTTTAAGGTCTATCGATGTTTCTAGTCCGTAAGAAATATTTTCGCCGAAGTTATCTAGCACAAAACCAGGTCCTCCTTGTATGAAGTTTTTTGTTTCTGTATAGAAAAATGTAGTTCCCAGTTTTGCTCGTCCATTCATTAAGTCTTGTTTTATACCTATTTCAGAACCTTTAATTTCTTCTGGAAGTAAGCTTTCATTGGAGCTTTTTGCACAACAGGGAAGTTTTGGAGCAAAAAGATTATTCAAAGACGGTGCACGGAACCCAGTAGCATATGCTACATGTTCCGTCGTCGAGATACTTGGAAACGGAATGTTAATCTCAACCTTTTCGGTGGTTGTTCCACCCCAAGTGGTATTCCAGTCTTGGCGAAACCCTGCGGTTAGTAACACATCCCATGGAAGCTCATAAATACCTTGCAGAAACAGGGCTTCATTATCGTTCCACTTTCTATACCCTCTCCACCACCGGAACCACCAATATTTTCTCCTCTTTTATTTTGGTATTCTGCTCCAAATAAAACTGAAAAGTTTGGATGCAATTCTATATTATTTTGCATGTCTAAAGTGTAGGTTCGGTTTATGACTCCATCGTTTTCAGCGTCGTTGACAGTTAAAGCCCTATTGTATGCCATGGAAGGGGTTAATTTGTGGTTCCAGCGGCTACCAAAATTCTTTTTAAAAGGTATTGACACAATAAGATCGTCAATATTGTTGAACGTTCCTTTTAGATCTTTGTTCAAGCCGAAATTTTCAGAGACAGGTCCTTCGCCGTTGATACTATCTGTTTCGTCCTGTGATTTGGTATAACGACCAAAAAATTCTATACGCGTATCTGGATTGAAATCATAACCTAAACGAGTCGATAGCGTTTTGTTAACAGTTCCATCATCCTCCTCACCTCCACTTCGTTTGTTGAGACTTGAAAATCCACTACTTGTCAGCAGCGATGCAGATACGGAATA
>JBGTUV010000282.1:0-1256 GCA_041938985.1 Candidatus Nitromaritima sp.
CAGTAACTTGTGATAATTACTTATTACTAAAATAACTTATACTACCCACTTAGAAAGCAAGCAACCTGGTGTCCAGAGTTTATTTCTTTGAGCTGCGGTACAGATTGCTCACATCTTTTTTCTCCAATGGGACATCGCGAATAAAAAGCACATCCTTGAGGCATATCCATAGTACTTGGCAGATCCCCTTTAATTGTCAAACCCTGTTTCTTTGCTTCCGGATCAATTGATGGTATCGCGCTTAATAGAGCTTCAGTGTAAGGATGACGTGGAGTTTTGTAGAGAGAATCACTATCCGCGATCTCAACTATTCTTCCTAAATACATAACTGCAACCCGATCACAGAAATGTCTAACAATGTTCATGTCGTGAGAAATAAACAAATACGATATCCGCATTGATTCTTTAAGGTCCAGCAGTAGATTTATTATCTGTGCTCGAATCGAAACATCTAGTGCGGAGACCGGTTCATCAGCAATGATTAAACTCGGGTTCAGTGCGATCGCACGGGCTATCCCAATTCGCTGCAGCTGCCCTCCGCTGAATTCGTGTGGATATTTTTCTGCCTGGTCAAGTGACAGCCCAACTCGATCTAACAACCATGCAACCCGTTCTTTTTTCTCTATTGATTTGGTGAGCCCATGTATGTCTAAAGGTTCTTCTAGTATTTTTCTAACTCGTTTTCTTGGGTTGAGAGAAGCAAGAGGATCCTGAAATATGATTTGCATTTCTTTTCGGAGAGGGCGTAGTTTATTCTGTTTCAGTGCAATCAGGTCATGATTTCGGTATAAAATCTCTCCCGATGTAGGCTCTACCAGTCTCAATATCGCACGCGCGGCTGTTGATTTTCCGCAACCTGATTCCCCGACCAGACCTAATGTTTCGCTTTCACGAAGCAGAAAGGAAATACCATTCAAAGCATGTACCGTTTGTTTGCCTTCGTTGAAGGTATTTATTTGAAAGTATTTTTTTAGATTTTTTACCTCAAGTAAAACAGGATGAGGTGATTCTATTTGTGTCTTCATTAGTGTAACCAGCAGCTCACTGAATGTGTCTGAGATATTTTCTTAAGTTTTGGTTTGTCTGTTTTACAACGTGTTTCCGCTGCGGAACAACGAGGATGAAATGGGCACCCAAAAGGAACTTGCGACAAAGAAGGTACGGTCCCTGATATTTCTTTCAGTCTTGAAAGTTTCTGTTGAGTGCTTTCCAATGTAGGGATGGATTCCATAAGACCTATCGTATAGGGATGTAGT
>JBGTUV010000283.1:0-1253 GCA_041938985.1 Candidatus Nitromaritima sp.
AAGTAGTGAGGAACTTTGGTGCCTCGGTTGATCTTTGCTGATTGTATTTGGGCGGGTGTTAAGTTAACTGAATAGCGCAAGACCGCATTATCGAGGTTTGCCCATTGTAAATCGGTATCCTGCATCAATGCCGACGAAAGATACGCCGACGAAAGGTTGGCTTCGGAAAGAATGGTATTACGAAGGTCTGTCTTAAAAAGCCTTGCCTCCCGTAAGTCGGATTTTCGTAGATCCGTTTTCCTAAGATCAGCTTCGCTAAAGTCGACTCTACGGAGGTCAAGGCTACTAAGATCGACTTTTTTGAGGTTAGCATTCTGAAATGTGCATCCGCGCAATATAGCACCGTTAAATTTTGTTCCCTGACAGTGGGTCTTATTAAGATTGGCCTCCGTCAAGTCTGAACCTGCAAAGAAAACTTTAGAAAGGTCAGCGCCCTCCAAATTTGCACTGCATAAAATGGCATCTCTAAGACAAGCACTTCCCAGAATTGCTCCCTTGAGGTTGGCATTTGTAAGATTAGCGCCGGTGAGATCTGCATGTCTAAGGTTTATACTACTTAAGTCAGCTCCCTGCAGATCGCTATTTATCATGCTGACGACAGAAAGGTTGTTATTGCGATCCCTAAACCCATCCATTTTTGCGCCACTTAGATTCGCATCACGCAAAATGGCTGTGTTGAAATTTGAAGCTGCAAGAGAAGCCTCACTTAAATTGGAACCTGTCAAATCTTTCGAGGAAAAATCGAATCCCTTAAGATTGACTCCCTGAAGATCAGCGTTGCGCAGATTAGCACCGCTGATGTCTTTTCCAATAAGAAGAGCACGACGAAGGTTAAGTTCATTTTTCATATTCCCCACCCCAAAAAAATATTTTCTTCATAACCTCCTTATCCATTAGGTTAAAGGGCCCTCTTCATCGATTGGATCAGGTACAGAGCGAGGTATTTGTAAATCAAAGGAAACATTAGACCATTCGGAACTATCTACTTGTTCTAAAAGTTTTTTATACAAATCTGAAGTACCCATTCCATCAGATGCGTGTTCTAGTAATTTATTTTTTGAAACTTTAAGAAGACCGTGCTCAGTTTTTTCTACTGGGAAAAATATATTTTCATCCTCATCTACTCCCCCAGCCGCCTCGATCATATTTATTAACATTTTTAGCAATGATTTATTATATATATATTTACATAGTGATGTAGTTCCGTCTTATGAAAAACTAGCAGGAAAGTCTGGGCAATTATTAGGCATTAA
>JBGTUV010000284.1:0-1246 GCA_041938985.1 Candidatus Nitromaritima sp.
TTAATTCGATAACGGCGCAATAAGCGAACCAAGGTTTTAATAATTAATTCGTTTCCCAGCATTCCTATTTTAACAGCACCAGGCTTCCCATCTTCTAGTATAACCTTTAGTTGTCGCTCAACTATTTCGGGTGAAATATCATGAGCACCCAAAACACCTGCGGTATTTTGTATGGTTATTGAAGTCGCAACTGATTTTCCACTGACTCCAAATGCTGAGAAGGTTTTTAAATCTGCTTGGAGTCCCGCTCCTCCACTTGGGTCAAACCCAGCCACTGTTAAAGCAGTACTAGTTGTTGTTTTCATAAAATTAAAATAACGAGAGCGGAAAATTATAACCCAGCACTCTAACAGACTGATGAAAGCGCTGGCAACAATTTAATCAAACCGAAAGTGAGAACCCGGGTGAATAGAGGAAGTATCTGAAAGGGACTACCCGACGGTCACGGACTTGGCTAACGATCGAGGTTTGTCGATATTACGCTTGAGAGATGTAGCGGTAAAATAAGCAAACAACTGACCTATCACAAGCTGGACGAATGGAGCGACAATCGGTTTTACATTCGGAAGGATGATTTCTTCACTAAACAAATCCTTATTCTTGCTACCTTCATCAAAGTGGACACCCAGAACAAACCCAGATCTTGCACGAATTTCTTCAACGCTATGAATTGTTGACTCATATAGTTCTTTATCTGAGCATGGAGGAATAAAAACAATAGAATTCACATCCTGATCAACCATTGCCAGAGTCCCATGTTTTAAAAACCCGCCAGGCATTCCTTCAGCATGTACATAGGCAACTTCTTTCATCTTAAGAGCCGATTCTAAGGCGATTGGATAATAAATTCCTCTACCAAGATACAGCCAGTTTTTCACCTTAGAGTAATTATTCGCTATACGATGGATAAATCCTGACCGTTCATTCAATATATTCTGTACAACTTCAGGCAACTCACGAAGAGCTGTTATAGATGCGTCATATTCCTTTCGTTTTATTTTCTTTTTCTTTAGGCCTAATTTCAGAGCTAAAAGCGTCAAGATAATCATCTGCGCAAAGGCCGCCTTGGTGCTAATAACACAAATTTCCGGACCAGAGCCTTGAAGAATAACCTTATCAGCCAATCGAGAAATAGATGAACCCATAACATTAATAATCGCCGCAGTCTTAGCCCCTTTAGACCTCGCAAATTTTAGAGCACGGATAGTGTCGAAAGTTTCACCTGACTGGGAAACAGTTAGCACGA
>JBGTUV010000285.1:0-1218 GCA_041938985.1 Candidatus Nitromaritima sp.
CGGTCATATCACCAAAGACGGAGCCATTGCGGGACCAAAATCTCTAGAGCACATTGTTGACACGGTGATATACTTCGAAGGCGAAAAAGGGCATTCTTACCGGATTTTAAGAACTATTAAAAATCGTTTTGGGTCAACACCAGAGATTGGGGTTTTTGAAATGCTACCCAAGGGTTTGGTTGGCGTGGAGAATCCGTCCGACATTTTTTTATCGGAACGTCCAGCAGATTCACCTGGCTCGATCATTGTGTCAAATATGGAAGGAAGCCGGCCTCTGCTAGTGGAAGTTCAGGCTTTGGTGACGTCTTCTTCTTCAATAGGAATGCCTCGACGCATGTCAGCTGGATTTGACCACAATAGAACATCTTTGCTTATTGCTATAATGGAAAAACGGCTGGGGCTGAATCTTCAGGGTGAGGATATTTTTATCAATATAGCGGGCGGGCTTAAAATATCCGAACCCGCTGTTGATATGGGGGTAGCCGCGGCGATTGCCGGAAGCTTCAGAAACCGGTCAGTGGATCCACATACCGTTATGATTGGGGAGGTAGGACTTACTGGAGAGGTAAGGTCGGTCATGCAATTAGAAGCCAGGCTGACAGAGGCTGAGCGATTGGGTTTTAAGAAATGCGTTGTTCCGCACTCAATAAAGGAAGATAGGCTACTCAACAAGAATAGTTCGTTAAGATTGGTTCCAGTTAAAACACTTTCTGAAGCGTTCGATGCAGTATTTTAACCGAAATCTGTCAGCATAACTTTTTACTATAGAAGCTAAGAAATGAAAGTTGGTGCGATCATACCTGCCGCAGGGCGTGGCAAACGAATTGGCGCGTCAGTTCCAAAACAGTTTTTAGAAATTCAGGGGGAACCTTTACTTCACCATACGCTTACGGTATTTGCTTGCTGTAAGTTGATCGATTACGTTGTTCTTGTAATGCCACAAGCAGATGTGGATAAAGTGGGGAAAGATTGGTTGAATAAATACGAAATCGTTCGGGAAGTGGTTGTGGGTGGGGAACAGCGCCAGGACTCTGTATATAACGGGTTCAACTCCCTGGAGAGGACAACAGACATAGTGGTGGTTCATGATGGCGTGAGACCATTCACCACACCTCAAATGATAACCGCTACAGTAGAAGAGGCTCAGCAGCATGGTGCTGCCATTACCGCAATACCAGTCAACGACACGATAAAACAGGCTATCGATGGTTTCGTAAA
>JBGTUV010000286.1:0-1212 GCA_041938985.1 Candidatus Nitromaritima sp.
TTAGAAGAAATCCCGCATCCACTGTGGTCTGGTTAGTTGTTTTATTTCTCTTTATAGCTTCAAGCGGATGTGCCCTGTTAAAACAACCAGAAAATGAAATCGCTCAGAGTAATTTCGTCCCTCTGAGTAATTTCGATAGGGAATGGCATTATGGTCAGTTACCAGAGTCAGATAAACCGCAATCTACAGAGTCGAATAAACCACTTAAATCTTTACATAGCAAGCTGTTAGAAAAAAAGTGGTTGAATCTTGGGTTTTGTTTGACAACCCAATATATTGTATCTTTACTACCAGACACTAAATATCGATATATCTGCGGTGTTGGAACAATTAACAAAAAGAGCTACCGTTACATCAGCCGTTTAAAAGTGACATTTTAGCCGACTTTCCTGACAGAAATTTTCAAATCGCTGGTTACCCTCTACTAGTGAGGCATAGGAAAAAATAAGACATGGACTATTATATAATCCCACTATGCCCACTATTCCAAAATACAAAAACTGGAAAGACTTCAAGTCACCCAATTTAAAGATACCGATTCCTTGGTTTTTGCCAACACGGTAAGCATCTTAAGGAAAAATGAATGACCCTCAGGTTTGTTCTATTAGGTCTCCCCTTTTTGAGGATAGACTTCAACTAATTGATAGTATCGATAAGCTGATAAAATCTGATTGGGATCGAAAAAGTAAGGAGCGAATTTAATAGTAAAGGTAGTTTTGTTAGTGGGTTTAAATAAAGGGGGCGTTATGAGCGAAACATATTTGAAGGTTATTCTTATTTCTGCTGTAGGTGGATTGTATATGATTGCGTATTCTCTGTTTTATATTGGTGCCCGTATTGGGGGAATGGGATAGATAAACCCAACTTGTTATTGTGTGCATCTAATACAAAGGGTTGCAAAACCCTAAAGTTGTTGATAGGAGGTTAACCTATGTCTATACATCCTTTACAGGACAAACCCATCTCAGTAACTGTTAATACAACTCCAAATGAACATGCTTTAAAATTTAGCGTAAACAAAAAGATTCTCGATTCAGGTTACAAAACTTTTAACAGCATGGAAGAAGCAAAAGATTTTCCAGTAGCAGCTAAAATTTTTGAAAACGCCGATGTGGCTAGCATATTTATAATGGCGGAAGCAGAGGGTGTGTTTATATCCGTTACAAAAACAACCGAAGCAAATTGGAATGATTTGAAAAATGAAATTGTAGC
>JBGTUV010000287.1:0-1209 GCA_041938985.1 Candidatus Nitromaritima sp.
TTATTTTTGTCTTCGTTCATCAATCGGGCCTTGGATTTGCCAAACGACAAAGCCTTACCACCACCCGATTGCATTTGCCGCATAAAAAATATCCAGATTCCAAGAAGTAAAATCATTGGGAACCAGGAAATCAAAATATTCATATACCAACTAGTTTGCTCTGGAGGAACGACAACGATACGAACCCCTTTCTCACGAAGAACCCTAACAAGATCCTGATCTTTTGATGGAGTCATTGTCTGAAAAAAACTTCCATCTATATATTTACCGCTGACGCGGTCTCCCTGAATCGTCACTTCAGAAATTTTCCCACTTTCAACCTGGTCCATAAACTCGCTAAATATGACATCAGACTGATTGTTCAGGGGTTGATTGAAAATATTAAAAAGGGCAATCATAATCATTCCTATTACCAGCCAAAGTGCTAAGTTTTTATAAAACTGATTCAAAGAAGATCTCCTTTATACATATAAAAAATAGTTTTAATCTAATTATAATAGCTACACGTATAATCTGAAATAATAGCACAAATACACATACTTACGTGCCAAATATTTTACGGTAAGATTTCAAGCCATGGTCCCTTCAACAACCATAACCCTGGTACTCTTATCGGTAACTCTATAACGTTCCCCGATTCTTTTTTCGTAAACCCATATAATGTCATCATTTATTGATGTAATGAGTGGTATTGATTTTCTTTGATCTCGAGGAATTTTTTCGTCTATAAAGAATGCCTTGAGTTTTTTTGTTCCTTTCATTCCTAAAGGAACAAATCGGTCTCCCGGTCGAAAAACTCTCACTTTTATATCAGAGCCTGTTTTATCGTAATCAAAATAAGCTTTATTGGAATTTGTAGAATAAAAATCAATACCCTTTGTAGAAACCAGTTTTGTATTGAGGCATAACCCTCGAAACCCAATTTCAGTAGTCCCGGGAACATTTATGCCTTTAGACTCGAAGTCCCCTGAAAAAAATTCATCCTCAACAAAGTCACAATTATGACGTTTACGAACAAATAGTTTCCCTTTGTCACAAACGGCGGTTAAAAATCCGGGAAGGTGTATCTCTTTAACGCCATTTTCGAGTTTCATCATTTGAATGATCTTCAATACGTGTCGCACTGAAATTGATCTCAGGTCACCCTTGGCAACTAAAATCGCTTGCCTGATTAATCTTTTCTGTAACGCGGGGTGCTGTGAATTAAAA
>JBGTUV010000288.1:0-1199 GCA_041938985.1 Candidatus Nitromaritima sp.
TAGGTAAAACATTTTGAAATACTTCTTATCTCTCTATCACACCCTACGTTTTTGGATTGTAATAATAAGCCTATCTATCATTCTTGGAACCGTAGCTACTGTTCTAGGAGTTTTTGATAGAAGCGGAAATCAATCTCATAAAGTGGCGGCCTTATGGAGCAGGTTAATTTGCGAGTGGAATGGTATTCGAGTTGAAGTTAGCGGGGCAGAAAATATCTTGGTTGATCAACCTCAAATTTTTATAGCTAATCACCAAGGTTGCTACGATATTTTCGCATTAGCCGGCTATTTGGCTGTCCAACTCCGATGGGTTTCAAAAGCAGTCTTATTTCGAGTTCCCTTTATGGGCTGGGCAATGCGCGCAGCTAGTTATATTCCTGTTGAAAGAAACAATCGAAAACAATCATATCAAGCTTTCCTAAATACCCTCGAAGCTATCAAAGCGGGAAGTTCTATCGTTGTTTTTCCTGAAGGGACACGATCTGAAGACGGAAGCATAGGTGTTTTTAAAAAAGGAAGCCAACTCCTAGCCCAACGCGCTAAAGTACCAATGGTGCCTGTGACAATTGTAGGAACCCGAGATATCATCCGCAAAGGTAGTATGCTCTTTCACCCTGGGACAGTCCGAATTATTATTTCTCCTTGCATAGCTCTGGAGGAAAAGGATGCAAAAAAAGGGGATGAAATACTTCAAGAAATTCGTAATATAATTTGCGAAAATTTTCAAACTACCTGAATGCATTATTTACAAAAGACCTTTAATAAAACCTTTACGAGCTTTCCATGCCGTTATAAAGTTTCAATAAGGGGTAGTTTTAAATGTTGCCAAACTTTACCTGCCAAAGTTGAACCACCACCAAACTCCTTGTAACCCTATTCTTAAGTCCTTATGTGCAATATATAATCCATCTTATCTGATGAAGAAAAAGCTGTCTCAGCAAATGTTATTGTGCTTCCTATAACTTCAAAGTTTCCACTTTGCACTTTACCATTAATCGAACAAATTATGTTATTTGCTGACTTAGGTTCAAAGGCAAAATCACCCTTAGTTAAGTTATAGGTTGTTTTAGAACTAGACAAAGTTATGTCGTCTAACGCTTCGTATGATCCCATGGGAGTAAGCTCCTAAAGGTTTTTTTAAGGGGTATTTTGGGTGATATAACTAGTTTCTCCAGCTAAAATGTCTAAAACTGCTCTCA
>JBGTUV010000289.1:0-1186 GCA_041938985.1 Candidatus Nitromaritima sp.
CTCCCTTGGGAAAAACGGGTGTTGCGGTCACGCCTTATGGAATTTGCCGGGTTGTTTTGACAATTTCAAGGGAATCGGAGTTTGTAGAAACATTAAAAACGATTTATCCTTCTCCTAAAAAACAACCTCGCCAATTATTAGAAATAGAAAAAGAATTCCATTTATACTTTAGCGGGAAGTTAAAAAAATTTTCTTACAAACCAGACCTTAGGCAAGGAACACGTTTTCAGCAACGTGTCTGGGAAAAATTGGTATTTATACCTTTTGGTGAAACCCGGAGTTATCAGTGGTTGGCCACTGAAATTTGTCAACCTAAAGCCTGCCGTGCTGTAGGAAATGCAAATGGGAAAAACCCAACTCCCATAATCATCCCCTGCCATCGGGTTATTCAAAAAAATGGTGGCCTGGGTGGATTTACAGGCGGAACTCATCTTAAAAAATATTTACTCGAACTTGAAAAAAAATCAAATGCCACTTTTCCATACTGAAGCAATCGTTTTACGAAGTATCAACCTGTCTGAATCAGACAAATTAGTGACCTTCATGACAAAGCGATACGGAAAAGTTAAATGCGTCGCGAAAGCTGCACGTAAAATTAAAAATAGATTTGGGGCAACCATTGAACCTTTGTCTCATATCCAGCTCATCTATTTTGGAAAAGAGAACCAGACCTTGTATCGTCTCAATCATTCAGATATCATTCATTCGTTTCAAGACATTCGTGATGATCTACAAAAGATATACACTGGAATCTATTTTAGTGAACTGATTGATACGCTGATTCCAGAAATGCATCCAGACCCAAATGCTTTTAGATTATTGAAAGATAGCTTAATAACTCTTGAAGTTGTGGCTAATTTAGATGTTCTAAGTCGCGCCTTCGAGATGAGGTTAATGTGCCTTGCTGGATACACTCCGCAACTTAGCTACTGTGCAATATGCAAAAAATCGGAGTACACGACAAAAATCGGATTTAGCTTCGAGCGTAGAGGAATCATATGTGAACCCTGCGCTTTCCAAGCTCAACCAGAAATTCGCTTTCAAGCAGGAACCCTAAAATACTTAAAAAAACTTAAAACTATGGATATCAAACATACAAACCGCTTAAAATTTCCTAAAGGTATAGAACTTGAAATCGAACAACTAATTCACAGGTTCATCCTTTCATACACTGGGCGCGAACTAA
>JBGTUV010000290.1:0-1185 GCA_041938985.1 Candidatus Nitromaritima sp.
GTCTTATATCTTCAGCAATTTCCTCCATGACCTCCAAAAATCCACTTGGTCTCGGAGCCGCATCCGGATTATTGCCAAACATCGACTCTTCTAATTCATTCATAAATTTATTATAAGACTCTCGATCTCACTCCTTGACGTTCTCAATTATTTGTTCTAGCTCGTGGAGTTTATCTTCTTGTTGATCGATTCAACTGTTCTTATTCATCATGTTGTCTGCCGTACGACCCTATATCTGCTCAATTGTCACCTAGCAGTAGTGATTTAAGGATAATCGTAAGGATGCAGCTAATTTTACCCTAACCTTCCCGTCATCGAAGTCCGATCATACTATCATCATGACCACTCGCCAACCTGCACACTCAATGGCTTTTATACTTTTGACAGTCCTAGTCATTTTTGCCTCTTATTATCCGGTTTTTGGGCTAAAGGGTTATGAGTCGACCACGCTCATAGTTTCCCTTTCTTTGGCATTTTTACTTTCTAGTTTAATTTCTTTCAGAACTCAAAATACAGAACGATACCCATTATCTCCCATATCGTTTTCCCTGATATTATTTTTAGGTTGGGCGGTCCTGGGCCATTTCTATACGGTAGATCAAGACAACAGTATGACAGCAATCCTGCAACATTTCGGTGGAGCAATCCTCTTACTCGGTTTGAGTCTGAACATAAAAGAAGAAGAACATTTGCAACGGTTTCTTTGGTTAGCTCTTTTTTGCGCCGGCCTTATGAGTTTCATAGCTATTGCTCAGCAATTTGAAGTTTTCTCATCTTTTGTTCCTAAACTTACAGGAACTATGGCCACAGGATTTTACGGACACAGAAATGTATTAGCCACTTACCTCCTGCTTCATTTTCCTCTTGCCATTTATTTTTATTTTTCCTCACAAACACGAAACAAAAAAATTATTTTTGGAATTTTGTCCATACTGATTGTTCTGGCATTAATCTTTTCTCGGTCAAGAGGAGGACAATTAGTTCTGGGGATTCAACTGCTTGGCATGCTGATATATTTTGTTCGGAAAAAAGACCACGCCAAAATGAAAGATTTAATTGTTGGCGGAGTCCCTTGTCAAGCTTGGTCTGTTGCAGGTAAAAAAAAAGGCTTTGATGATCCAAGAGGCAAATTATGGAAGGATAGCATTCGTTTAGTAAAAATAAATAAGCCCAAAGCGTTTATTT
>JBGTUV010000291.1:0-1155 GCA_041938985.1 Candidatus Nitromaritima sp.
ACATTGCTGTCCACAGGCATACACCAGAAATCGAACAAGAGTTGTCAGCGTTAGCTAAAACTAATGTGCAGATATCTTTTTCACCGCATCTTGTACCAATGACACGAGGAATGCTAAGTACGGTTTATATCAATTTAAAACAAGATAAATCCGTTGAAAACCTAATTGAGCACTTTCAAAAGTTTTATGCAGAAGAGCCATTTGTTCGAATACTTCCATTAGGAGAGTATGCCAACTCTCATTTTACACTATCGTCCAATTTTTGTGATATCGGTGTACAGGTGGATAAACGCAACCGAAGGGCCATCATCACCAGCGCCATTGATAACTTAATAAAAGGTGCATCTGGACAGGCTGTGCAAAATATGAATCTCATGCTAGGAATTTCAGAAACAACCGGACTTAACTTCCCTGGCATTTTCCCCTAGATATATTCACTATGAAAAAAGAAACTGTAGGCCGAGGGTTCCGAGTCCCAGGGTTTACCACGGCCGGTATTTTCTGTGGAATAAAAACCAACAAACAAAAAGACCTTGCTCTGATTTTTTCGGAAGAGCCCTCTGTTGCTGCCGGTCTATTCACATCAAACCAAGTGGTTTCCCCCACCATAACCTGGTGCCAAGAAATTCTAAAAAGTTCGAAAAGGTTCCGCGCTATCGTGGTTAATAGCGGAAATGCCAACGCTTGTACAGGACCAAAGGGAATGGAAGACTGTAAATCTTTAGCCTCCAAGCTTTCACAGAAACTTTCGGTTGAACCAAAAGAAATTTTAATCGCATCAACAGGAATCATAGGTGTACCTTTACCAATAAATAAAATTGTAAAAGCACTCCCGGCTTTGTCTAGCAAGTTATCTCCTATCGGATGGGTTAGTTCAGCTGAAGCGATTATGACCACTGACTTAACTCCGAAATTTAAATCGCTTAGTTTCTACATTGGGAAAGATAAAATCACTATGGGTGGCATTGCCAAAGGATCTGGAATGATCCATCCAAATATGGCGACAATGCTTGCTTTCATTGCCACAGATGCCGCTATTGACAAAAAAACACTCGGTCGCGCTCTTAGAGAAGCAAATAATAAAACTTTCAACCGAATCACGGTCGATGGCGATACTAGCACTAATGATATGGCTATACTTTTAGCTAATGGTAT
>JBGTUV010000292.1:0-1151 GCA_041938985.1 Candidatus Nitromaritima sp.
GGCAATGCATGACCAGGACATCTTTTTTAGCAGCGTCAACTAGTGGTTGGTTGATTTGATATGGTTTTAATAGAGATATTTTTTCAGGTGCTTCTTCCTGTCCCATGCTAATCCAAACGTCTGTGTAAATAACATCTGCATCCCTAACCGCAGCAATAGGATCTTCTGTGATTTCTATAGAGTCGGGAATAGTGACTCCTTTTGGTAATTTTGGTGTATATGAAGAAGGGCAACCAACTGAAAGTTTTAGGTCAAACATCGCAGCAGCAGTAATCCAAGAGTATGCGACATTGTTGCCATCTCCAACATAAGCGATCTTAATCTCATCGAGGTGACCCAGTTTCTCATGAATGGTAAATAGATCGGATAGGATTTGTATGGGGTGATTTAAATCTGTCAATCCATTAATAACTGGTATGCTGGCATGTTTGGCCAACTCCTCTACTTCCTTAAAATCAAAGGTACGAATTAAAATACCATCTAGATAACGGGAAAGAACACGCGCGGAATCAGCTATGGTTTCTCCGCGACCTAGTTGCATTTGATCGGGAGTCAAAAATAGTGAGTGGCCACCTAGTTCGTACATCCCCACTTCGAAAGAAATTCTCGTTCGGGTAGAATTTTTGTTAAAAACCATCCCTAACGATTTTCCTTTCAGTGGCTGGTGAGTAGTTCCCTCCGCCTTAAATTTTTTAAGTTCGGCAGCTTTTTTTAACAGTTCGAGAACTTCAACCTTGGTTAGATCGGTTAATTTTAAAAAGTCTTTTTTCACTGAATTGAGAGTCCTTTAAATAAATCTATTGTTGCATCTTGGTAAAAATTTTTGAAAGTGTTTTTATTAAAAGATCAATTTCCTTACGTGTAATGATCAGCGGTGGCAAAAAACGAATTGTGTTTTGTTGGATGCAGTTAATCAGAAGACCTTCCTTCATACAATCAGTAACTACATCGGCGCCGGGTCGATCAAGTTCAATCGCAAGCATAAGACCAATCCCACGAACTTCTCGTATTATAGAAAATTTTTTCCTTAAACTATGTAGTTGTTCAAGGAAATAGTCTCCCGTAGAAGAGGTCTTTTTTAAAAAGCCTTTCTTAGTTAGAGTTTTTAGGGAGGCTAATGAGGCAGCACAGGCTAGCGGGTTTCCCCCAAA
>JBGTUV010000293.1:0-1149 GCA_041938985.1 Candidatus Nitromaritima sp.
ATTACCTTGATATGATTTCCGGTCTTAAGAGTCGGTTTCCTGAGGTTCACATTCAAGCCTTTACCGCTGTTGAACTTCAGTACTTAGCGCAACTCGCTAAAAAATCCCTCAAGGAAACTTTGGTTGAATTGCATAACGCAGGATTAGGTTCGATCCCCGGGGGTGGGGCGGAAATTTTTGCAAAACGAGTTCGAAGAAAAATCTGTTCTGAAAAAACCAATGCAGAAGAGTGGCTTGATGTTCATGAGACAGTTCACTCTGTAGGGATGAAAAGTAATGCCACGATGCTATACGGTCATGTAGAAAATGCTGATGAGAGGACAGATCACTTGATTCGACTGCGTGAGCTTCAAGATAAAACGAATGGTTTCCTAACGTTTATTCCATTGGCATTTCATCCAGAAAATACAAACCTCAGTCACCTTAATAGTACACCTGGGCAGCTTGACCTGAGAGCATTGGCGGTATCACGCCTTATGCTAGATAACTTTCCGCACGTCAAAGCGTTTTGGATTATGATTACACCTCAAATTGCCCAAATGTCTCTTTCTTTTGGAACTAATGATATGGATGGGACGGTGGTTGAAGAAAAGATCATTCATGCTGCTGGAGGAGTTACGGGGCAAATATTTCATAAGAACGTTATTGCCGATATGATTATTGAAGCTGGACGTATGCCTATGGAGAGAGATACTTTGTATGAACAGACCCACGAGTACGTGGTGTGAGAAAATAATTTTTCTAAATATTTTTGCTTGCTAGGTTTAAATTGATGAAAAAAAAGCCAACTCCCTAAAAGGAGCTGGCTTTTAATATTTTATAGACTCTTATTCAGCGTTTTCGTCCAAGCCTTGCTCCAAGTCAGCCATAAATAAAACGGCTTCTTCTTTGGATGAGGCGGCGTTCTTCCTTTTAAACTCCGCTATTCTTTCCAGCTCTTCCTTCCCTTCAGGAGTTAGTGCCCAAGGAGTTATATTGCCGTCTTTTTTAACTTTTTTCACAGCAGCAATAAGTTTTTCTATCTGTAAGCCGTCTGTATCTTGAATTGAGATAAGGGCGTCTTCGTGCCCGTCATACTGACAAAGTGCGGTTGTATAGCAATTTGTATTAGCTCGAATCATTTTCAATGTAATATTTGCAAAATGGCAA
>JBGTUV010000294.1:0-1138 GCA_041938985.1 Candidatus Nitromaritima sp.
TGGGAAATGCGGGCCGTTGATACTTACTAGCGTTTTATTATTTTAACTCCACTCTGTTTAAAATAAAAACTTTAACTACACCTTCTTTGGCAAGCACCTCTCCTAATGAATGGTTTTGTTTTTTTATTAATCGTTTAATTTGGTAGGTCAGTGTAAGGTTGTGTGTTTGACATAATTCGAGTGCTGTTAGGATTAGGGCGGGATTTTTCTTAAATAAGGTCTCGGAGTTTTCGTCTTCGAGTGTTAAGTTTTCTCCAGATGCATGGAAACCATATCCAAGATTTTTCTTTGCCAGTGAAGAGAAAACTTTTTTTACAGTTTGTCTAGTTTCAATGCATCGTTGAAATATAATCTCTGAGTATTGATGGAGGTTGGTAGCGTGAATAAAATAGTTGTGCATAAACTCTTCGATTCTAAGTACTTCTTTTGTTTCTTTGTATCCTAAGTTGGCGCTCACTTCTTTTTGCAGATCATAGGTAAGGACGTCCTGTTTCTTATTTTTTAGGTAATGAAGTTCATTGCGAACGCGTAAAGTGAAGTCAATAGATCGGTCCAGAATGTCTAACTCTTCTGATGAGATAATATCGTTACGGGGTATTTCTCGGAAAGATAGACAGCCAAACCGGATAGCAACAGCCCATAGCGCTGTGTGGTAGTCTCGCAGTCCGCCTACGCCTTCTTTTATGTTAGGTTCTGGGTCACTAGATGGCCCTGCTCCCTGCTTATAGCGAATATTTTTTTCATTGGATTTTTCGTCAAGAAATCCCTTGATATTTTTTCTTAATGAATTTTTCTCAATGGATTGAAAAAATTTTTTATACTTTGTTTGACTTCCGATCATAAAGCGTGTCTCAATCATCGAAGTTTTGGCTGTGACATCTTTTCCGGCAAGAAGCAAGCATTCTTGCGGGGTTCGACAGCTTGATCCCACCTGCAGTCCGAGGTCCCACAAGATTGGAATAAAATCTTGGATAAGCAAATCAGTCGATCGGCGAATATTTTTTGATGTTAAAAAAAGAAGATCGATATCTGAACAAGGATTTAATTCCCCACGTCCGTAACCACCCACCGCGATTAAAGAAAATTCTTCCAAAAGAGTGCTAGGAGAAGGTTTTTTTCTAGAGGCCGCTAATTCTTC
>JBGTUV010000295.1:0-1128 GCA_041938985.1 Candidatus Nitromaritima sp.
GGTGACGCTCGTTGCGTGTTGTGTCACTAAATGCCAAGAAGTGCCTATCAGATTGGCACAAATTTGGCACAGTGTTTTTTATGCTGATCGCTCTACCCCCCACCCCCGAGTAGGAGTCCCATGGGTATGGCTTCATTAGTATATGTATGGGTTGTCTGAGAGAAAAATTTTGTGTAATTTCGGTGCTCTCTTTATTTAAACATACTGCTTAGACCGCTCTTCACGCAGGAGATTTCTTGACTAGTAACGCCACAACTCAGCAGGTTGCCTATCCCCGCCAACTAGCATAAAGTAACTTCATTGCCAGCCATTAAGGAGAATGGTCATGCAAAAACATTCAACTCATAAAAACTCATCAGGCTTCACACTCATAGAATTGCTGATTGTAATTGCAATCATCGGTATTCTTGCTGCTATCGCTATTCCCCAGTTCAACCAGTACAAGATAAGAGGTTACGATGCTCACTCCAAACAAGCTCTTCGTGATATGAATGTGACCTGCAAAATTTACTGGACTGAGGCTTTTACCTCTGATGAATGCGACCTTGCTAAAACCAAAGAATATGGTTTTGTTCAGAACCCTGAAGTAGTGGCTAACGTTGTTTCAACATTGCCGGAAAACTTCTGCGCATCAGCCAAACATAACAGCAGTCCCAATACATATAGTATTGACAGTGCTGCGTTGATAAGTTCGGGAGAGGGTTGTGCAAATAAACAAGTAGCCGCTGTTGGAACCATTGAGAACTATAAGCCACCAGAAAGTGCTAATAGCGGACTTGGAATTTGGAGTCTTGTAGATTCCAATGGAAAGTCTGCGCGATGTGCTAATGGAGAAATATTTCACCACGGAGTCATTGGTGGAATGGCTAATTTTGGTCCTGAAAGTGCCTTCATGCGTGAGGGGGAACCTGTTCTCCCACCAAATAATCATTATTGTAATAACGGCATGTGGGGAGAGAACCGGACTCTTGCTGCACATAACTTAAAATTCGTTTATTTGGGTTCCGAAGAAATTCGTAATGGCTTTAAGAAGAACGTTTTTGGTGGATCAGATAATTCAAGAACAGCTAATACAGGATTGACTTATAACTTCTCAACTAATACTTGGACCTTAGACAGTGGTGAGGA
>JBGTUV010000296.1:0-1089 GCA_041938985.1 Candidatus Nitromaritima sp.
ATCGCTGCAGTAGGTTATGCCGGAGTACCCTTCAATCCGGATAGAGTTAAAATTTCATTGAACGGTTCTGTTCTATTTAACAACGGAGTACCCGCAAAAGGGGCTTTACAATCAACGCTTCGTAAAAAGATGAAGAGCAAAAATATTTCTATTATCATCGACCTAAAATCAGGCATTCATTCGGACGAGGTTTACACCTGCGATTTGTCTTATGATTACATTCGCATTAACGCTGAATATACAACGTAAGAAAAGTTTAGCCTTAAACCTTTTCTTTGCTTAGGGGTTTGATATGGCGAAAGTAAGGCGACTAAAATAGTTCCAGAAACAAATAAATCCCTATAATATGAAAAAAGTCGGATTTTACTTTCTTGATGAGCATGTTAAATTTTAAACCAAGCTTTCATTTAAAACGAACCATTGAAAAAAATAATTTTTTCTAAGACTTTACTGAGTAGCTATGGCAAGTCTATTAAGAAAATACTAAGCTTAGTAATCAATGGCACCTATTGCAAGTAACATATCTTTATATAGTTTTTTAACTTATTCAAAACAATGCCACTTTTAACAATTGTCAACTGCATGGATTCGGTACTCCGAAAAAAATGCCTGAAGGTTGAAAATATCGATGAAACTTTGGTCACCTTAGCGGATGACATGATCGAAACAATGTATTCAGCTTCCGGTTTAGGGCTGGCCGCAAACCAAGTGGGAGTATCCTCCGATCTTTTTGTAATCGATGTAGGTATTGAAAAGGAAAAACGTGACCCTGTTATTATTATTAATCCAATAATTACAGCTTCAGAGGAAGAAGTTATTGCTGAAGAAGGTTGCCTAAGTATTCCCGAAGTCTTTGCCCAAGTTAAACGTTTCCAACATGTTGAAGTCAAAGGATACGACCTTAAGGGAAACGAATTACGTTATGAAGCGGAAGGTTTTCTTGCCCGAGCCTTTCAGCATGAAATGGATCACTTAAAAGGAATATTGTTTGTGGATCATATTTCAAAGCTCAAATTTCGCCAAAAATATTTTTTTCTGAATTACCAAAATTTTCTTCACGAAAAAAAGAGGCGGAAAGCCATCGCTTCC
>JBGTUV010000297.1:0-1019 GCA_041938985.1 Candidatus Nitromaritima sp.
TCTTTCGAATGTTTATAATTTGTGTAATTATATTATATGACTTCAGGGTTGGGTCATAAAAAGTAAACCTCGTTCTTTTGTTTTTGAAAAATATTTTCTACCAACATCAAACTCTTTTGTTGTTAATCCCAGTTCCATTTCATAAAGATCCTTCGCCACCTTGGGAAAACGTCCAGAAAACAAACCTTCTCCTCGTATGAGAATTTCCTTAAAATTAACTAGACCAGACCGCCACGGTTCAGGTATTTTTTGCCATCCATAAATCGCGCCAGCCAAAGCCCCAACCAAGGCACCTATCTTATCTGCTTCTTTTCCCATGTTGAGACCTGTAGTCAAAGTTGAGTCGAATTCACGACCCTCGCGCAAAACAAGAAGCAGGCATAGTGGTAATAAAGTTAAAACATAACATTGGGCGGGACTAGTAATTTTTATTTTATGCCGGTCAGAAGCGTTTTGGCAGATCCAATTTAATAATTCATCACAACCAAAGCTCCACCGTTCTCGAAGACTTTTGAGAGTTTGCTTAAGTAATCCACGTTTTGACTCAGGAGTCTGATTCCAAAGAGTGGGTGCAGTTTTTTCGACTTGAGTTTCGATCTTTTGACAAAACTCTTCAGCAGTAATCAAAACTTGTTCTGCTTGATGAACTGGCTCTTCACTTTCTGGCTTTAAAAGTAAAAATCTAGATACAAGATACCCGGTAAGGGCAAGTCCGGTGATCTCGCATAAATTACGACTCATCATTAAACCGATATTAATATTTAAAGAAATGCCCATTTCGGGTCGGTCCCTATGGATGAGTCCCGCTGGAATTCCCATAGTTAAAAATGTTGCGTCTGCCGGATTATGGTCAGCTACTCGGGGCACCGTATCTTTTAGGGAGTTGATCGATTGAGAAAAATTTTTATCGGGACGGCGATAAACCCCCCAATAATACTCTGGGCCACCCACACTCAACTTGGTCAGAAATTCAGTGGTTTTTTCTGCGTTCCATTTTCTATTTTGTAGGAGACAGTCGG
>JBGTUV010000298.1:0-1016 GCA_041938985.1 Candidatus Nitromaritima sp.
CATGGCAGATGCCACATTTTTGTCTATGGGAATTCCAGCGGGCCTTTTTCACAGAGAAAGACCAGAAGTAGGTATTCACTTAAACATTGCTATCGGCTTAATGATGAGTCGGAATTTGTGTGAAATCACCGGACTTACACTCACAGGATACCTTGCATCTAGATTTTTACAATTGGAGTCGGGAAACAATAGCGATGCTTTGAATCAAACTAAAATTATTTTGAGAGATGCGGAAATATTTTGTCAAAAAATTGAAACTCGGTTTAGAGAAACTGCGCCAAACCTCTGGGACACTACTCCTAAATCTGAACATGGCATGCTTGAAGAAACTATTAAAAACCTCCGAGAACAATGGGATATCGGTTTTAATGATTTGTTGAGTTGGGTTTGCAAAAATGCTTCTGAACGACATAAAATAAAAATTACGAGTCCTGCCCAAGGTTATGTTTTAACTTTATTACCACTGTGCCTAATTATTGTTTTACGTAAATATCATGGATTCGATTCAACTTTAACGAATGTACTTAACATGGGCAAAGAAGCTGACAAAACTGGAATTTTGGTTGGAACATGGGCTGGCGCAATATATGGATGGCATGGAATCCCAGAATCTTGGCGGTCTGGTCTAGTCAATGGCAGAGAAATTCGAATACGTGGAGAGGGTTTGTTCTCTAATTCCTTTCCTAAGAAAGCCAAGGATATTTATGAAATGGAATTGGGGTTAACCTTGAAGGAATTTGAGGTAGGCAAAAAATATTCCAAAAAAGCGACAACGTTTGCACGACCAACCCCTAGACCAATACTTTCCTGGGAAGATGAAGGTACCAATAAATCGAATATCCCAGAAAAATCTAATGTGGTTAATTGGAGAAAATTTGAAAAGGATAAGTCTAGAACCAAAAAAAACCGGAGAAACCATTTAAAAATCAATAACGAAGATTACTAACGTCAATAATATTATCTTCCGGAAGCAATAAAATTCTTAAACTAAAACCCAGAAAACTAGTAATTATTAG
>JBGTUV010000299.1:0-1006 GCA_041938985.1 Candidatus Nitromaritima sp.
TCTCCAACTCAAGCTATGGTCTTATTAATTGTAGTCTCCGTTCTCTTTGGTGGACTGGCACTTATGGCTTACCGCTTGAGTCACCTTCAAGGATTTGCCTTTTTGGGTGGAATAATTCTAGCTTATTTGTTGCTTTATTGGCTGGAGTATGATGTTATCCGCAAGCCATTTATATCTTTTTTGGGACAAGGTGACCGAAAGAAACACCGAGCCCTTATGCTGGCTTTAGGAGATCAGATAGATGTTTTCTTTGCCAAGGATCCAGACCGGGAATCAATAATTCGCAGTTTCCACTTCTGGACTGAAATGGCCGGAGTCAGCCGTATTGAATTACGTCATAAAGATTCCGTTGTTTGGCAAAGCGGCCCTGAAAATCAATTACACCGTATGTTGATGTTTCAACAGGGGGCTTGGGAAATACGGATGGCTTTGCCAGAGTCCAGTTGGAAGATTGACTCAGATATCAAAGGAGATTTCTGGAAAGGGTTTCTCTGGCTTTTTTGGTTCGTCTCGAGCAACTCGAAGTACCTTCTGTGATTCATTTAAAAAAATCAAATTGAGTTATTTTGGGGTGAGGAGTTAGTCAATAACTCCTCATTGATCCGGGCCAATTAAAGCCAAACAAACATTCCCGCATTTTTTGCTCCGATGAACCACTTTCTGATGCAGAATTCCTGCAAAAAAGAAATCGGTTTGCTCACAGAAGTACTTACCCAGCGGAACCTTTCTTCTGCTTTTGGCTAAATGAAAAGACTTGTTCCTGAATACAATCCTGAAAATGGACAATAATTTATTAACAGCAGAAAAATTTGAGAATTATTTTTTGATTTAATTATACTCTGACCCTATTTATATTCTTTTTAATTTCTTCTTTTGCATTATTTTCATTAAGCCAGCTTTGAATCTTTAGTTATCACGATCATAGAGACTCCACCGATAACCACGGCAGCACCAATGAAAATCATGGGCGAGGGTTGTTCACCAAGAAAAAACATACTTGATGCAA
>JBGTUV010000300.1:0-1009 GCA_041938985.1 Candidatus Nitromaritima sp.
TTCTTTTAAACCTTCAGATGCGTTTGCAGGATCCATTTGGTACGAGCATCGATCCCCAAATTGAGGAGATGAGTCCGCCGCTTCTCGAAAAGGCCCATAAAATGCCGAAGCATATTTAGCCGCATAGGACATGATAATTGTCTCATGATGACCGGTCTCGTCTAAGGTCGAACGAATTGCTTGAACCCGACCATCCATCATATCCGAGGGAGCAACAATATCAGCCCCAGCCTCTGCATGAGTTAAAGCCATTTTTGATAAAACTTCCAAAGTGACATCATTTAGGATTTTACCATCATTAACTATCCCGCAGTGACCATGGTCTGTGTACTCATCTATACAAACGTCTGTGATGATAACTATTTCCGGAATAGCATTTTTAATTTCACTTATAGCGCGCTGAACAATCCCATTCGGGTTGTATGCTTCAGAACCAAGGTCATCTTTTTTATCTGGAATTCCAAAAAGAATCACTGCTGGAATACCCAATGCGTAACCTGCTTTAACCTCAGAAACCAAATTTTTGATTGAAAAACGACACACACCCGGCATGGAGGAAATTTCCTGCCTCACATCTGACCCTTCACAGACAAAAAATGGCTCAATCAAATCATCGGTAGACAAAAAGGTCTCTCGAACCATTCTTAAAATGCCTTCGCTTTGACGCAAACGCCTGTATCGATGGGTAGGAAATGCCATAGAGAGGAATGCTGTTTAAAATAAATGCGTATTTTGAGTTTAAACCTTGACCACCAGCAAGTATCGAAACAAAAACAAGGTTACCATAAGCCCACGTAAGCAACAATAGATCAATTAATAACCTGCAGAACTCAACCTACTCCACACTACCAGTGTTAAATTTTTGACGAAATTCACAAACCAAAAATAAGACTCCGATTTGAAAGCATTAAGCGAAAAAATAAATTAATCATTTATTTAATTACGTTTAAACGCTCACCTGAAAAACATGAATGCGACCAAAGAAGTGTTTTTTTGTCTGGCACAAGTC
>JBGTUV010000301.1:0-986 GCA_041938985.1 Candidatus Nitromaritima sp.
GTAATTTTTTAATGTTGTGTTTTTTCCCAAGGGTCATTTGTTCTGCTACGTGGTCACTTCCTGTTTCGATACCAAAGCGGATCTTATAGTATCCAGCAGATTTCATTTCGACGAGGGCTTCTTCATCAAGTGAAATATATTCACACATTGCTTCGTATTTTAAATCGTCGAGTCCAGATTTTTTGATTTCCTGTGAAAGTTGGATGTTGAAATTTTTTTGAATATTATGCGTTTCTTCGTCAAAAAAAATTCCTTCCATTTCAGGGTACTTGTCTTTTAATCCTTTAATTTCTTGAATTATGCTGTCAATATTTCGTGGTCTCCAGTTTAGTTGATCATAGTATAACGTTGCAGCAGCACAAAAATTACAGCGTCTTGGACATCCACGAGATCCATACATTTGAATCTGTCTAAAGCGGCAGTTTGGTTCATGGTAATCTATTCTTCGGACATCATCATCCTCTGGAAATGGTAAGAGGTTGATGTCGGGAAGTTCGCCTCTTGAGTTGGGGTAAACTCCAGGAATAATTTTTGGGTTTTTACCTCGGACAAGATCCAATACTGCAAATTCATATTCGCCGATGCAGACAAAATCTGCTACCTTTAGCACTTCTTCAGGGTTGGCCATAGGGTGCTGGCCAGTCATGATTACTTTTGTTTTGAATTCATTTTTAGCAGCTTTTGCCAGACGCAGGTCTTCACCAATTGTTCGAGTTGAACTTTCCATTATTAACCAATCAGGCTTTTCTTCTCGAAGTCGTTGCATATAGGTATCGAAATCCCAAGCGTTTAAAACACCATCAAGAAACTTAATGTCATGATCAGTATCACGTTTTAGTAGTGAAGATGTATAAGCTAATTCCCAAGGATAATAGCCACAATTGGTAAAATTTTTTACACCGAGAGACCATCGCGAGGGGACGTGAACCATATGGTAGCCGTTGGAATCTACACCGACAGAATTAGCAATGACAATTTTCATTTTC
>JBGTUV010000302.1:0-969 GCA_041938985.1 Candidatus Nitromaritima sp.
GATTCACCTTTCAGCGGACGTCCTTTAAACCCTATGAGTCCATACGCAGCAGCAAAGGCAGGTGCGGATCGGTTGGTTTATTCTTATGTGCATACTTATGGACTTCCCGCGGTCATTGTAAGACCGTTTAATAACTATGGTCCATTTCAGCATTTAGAAAAAGCGATCCCTAATTTTATTACTAGCGCACTCAATGATCAGAAATTGACAGTTCATGGAGGTGGCAAGAGTTTGCGCGATTGGATGTTTGTAGAGGATACTTGCGAAGCTTTAGACCTAATTATGCACGCTGATTCTAAAAAGGTAGTTGGTGAAGCAATAAATTTAGGCACAGGTATAGATACAGATATCCTTACTATAGCGCAGAAGGTATTGGGTCTTGTTGATAAATCACAGAAATTGATTGAGCATGTAAAAGATAGACCAGGACAAGTTTCTCGGCATATATCATCAACTGAAAAGGCGCGCCGTTTGCTAGGGTGGACTGCAAAAATTGACTTAGATGACGGGCTTCAACAGACAGTTGAATTTTATAAAAACAACAAACAGTGGTGGGAAAAATTTTTGTGGATGAAAGAACTTTGGGGACAAAAATAAGCCAAGATGAGTCAGTGACCTATCCGGCAAATCGTGTGGTGATATTGCAGCCATCCTACCTTCCGTGGATTGGTTATTTTGAGCAAATGGCACGAGCGGATCAATTCGTATATCTCGATGATGTTCAATATACGAGACGTGATTGGAGAAACCGTAATAAGATACGAACTAATGAAGGTTGGGCCTGGTTGACGGTTCCTGTACAGCAAAAAAATCTTTACACGCAGTTACTTAAGGAAACGCGTATCGATAATTCTACCAATTGGAATAAAAAACATTGCTCTGCAATCAGATTCAATTATTCAAACGCCCCATTTTTTGAAAATTATTACCCTTATTTTGATTCTATTTACCAAAAAAGATGGGAGTTTT
>JBGTUV010000303.1:0-969 GCA_041938985.1 Candidatus Nitromaritima sp.
CCATAAAAATTAAGAAAAAAAATACTAATTAGCGGGATAAACGCTTATTTTTTGCTTTTTACGAGTCATGTTCTCAAACTTAACCAGACCCTGAACTTTAGAGAAAATAGTGTAATCGCTGCCTATTCCAACATTCTCACCTGGATGAAATGTTGTGCCGCGCTGACGAACAAGAATCTCGCCGGCTTTCACAGCCTGCCCCCCATATCGCTTGACGCCTAAACGCTTCCCTATACTATCTCTGCCGTTAGTGGTACTACCCTGTCCCTTTTTATGAGCCATAAAATTTTCCTATTTCTTAATTATTTCTGTGATCTTTAATTGAGTAAATAGTTGGCGGTGTCCATTTTTTCTACGGTAGTTTTTTCGGCGTTTCTTCTTAAAAACAATTATTTTAGTGCCCTTTCCTTGCTCCACCACTTCACTGGTAACCTTACAATTAGAAACATACGGAGACCCCACTTCAACATTTTCCCCTTCTCCAACCATCAGCACTTGGCTTAAAGTAACTTTATCGCCTACATCACTTTCTAGTTTTTCGACTTCAATCAAGTCGCCTTGAGAGACCTTATACTGTTTACCGCCTGTATTTAAAACCGCGAACATCAAAAAAACTCCTCTAGTTCAATTCCTACCCAAATAGCACCTCCAAAAAGCCTTGGAGGATAAAATATTAAATCTTGATTAAAACGAACTTTGAATCTTAATTAATTTGGCCTTCTATGTCAAGCTTTTGAGAAGACATTTCGCTGACAAAGATAGTACGTTTTTCTAAATATTTTCGATTCAGCATAACCTTTTAGAGATGCAGAAAGAGTAAACTTCTGGGATAATTGGAATCCTCTTGAGCCAGTTTATCCAAATGACATAACTATTTTCCAAACAAATATAAGGTTTCACGCATGTCTTCGCAGGATAAAGAAAAATGGAATCATAAATACGGGGTTCCCGAGTATATAACCGGTAAGG
>JBGTUV010000304.1:0-925 GCA_041938985.1 Candidatus Nitromaritima sp.
ACAAGAGAACCAACGATTGCAGAAAATAGTTAAGCAGATAAAAACCTGGGTACCACCAGGTTTTCATATGCAACTAGGTATTGCCGATAAAAAGGAGAATTAACATGCTTAATGATGGAGGTTTTGTTAGTGGGTTTAAATAAAGGGGGCTGTTTATGAGGTTAGCTTTATTTTTGGGATATTTTGCAGGGTTCTTAACCACAGTCGCGCTTGTACCTCAGGTGATTAAGACGTGGAAAACAAAATCCGCTGATGACTTTTCATTAGCGATGCTTTTAATCTGGTGCACAGGAATTGCGTGTTGGGTTGCCTATGGGTTTCTACTGAATGCTGAACCAATCATTTTATGGAATTTAGCTACTTTCCTTATGGCGGGAGCCATCTTGGTAATGAAATTAAAATTCAAAGGTCGACGCGCGAAAGAACCGAAACGATCATTAATAAAAAAATCCACAGTGAAAGACTTGAAGGATTGGGGAATTTGAAAGTATGAAGGCGTGAAGGTAGTTTTGTTAATGGGTTTAGATAATGAGCAATTATGCAGGGTCAGGTTTATATGGATAAATTAGAAGCGATACAAAGAGTTTTGCGTTTCAGTGAATCGGTTAGAACTTGGTGCGAGAAAGATGAAAAGGTATTTTTTGATGATTTTGATGATCAAAATGTGTCGGCTAAGATACGGCTTTTAAACGGCTTTCCTGTGTTGCCCTCTGAGACCAGATAATCTATATCTAGTGTCAGGTAGTAAAATATATACAATATATAGCGTTGTCAAACTGAAACGAGGAACTATACCACTTCCCCCAAAAAGGTGTCAAACCATTTCAGCAAAAAAAAAAATTAGATTCTCTGTAATGCGGTGAGTCTACGGATGGAGTAACGAAATGTGCCACAAAGTAGCACAAAGCCATACTTTTAGGCAGTT
>JBGTUV010000305.1:0-924 GCA_041938985.1 Candidatus Nitromaritima sp.
GTAATTTTCTAGTAGATAATAAACTCCTGTTCCAATAAGTATGAGCAGGCAGGTAAAAACAGTAGGCGCAAGTAGTTCCACTGATTTATAAGGGGTAGAAAACTCTTCTGATTCTTGTTGTGCAGACACCTTCTCTATGGATGGCAGTAACAGGATTACCGAAAATACCATGCTACCGATGGCGATTGCGGCAGCCATCAGGTGAATGAAGATGATGATGTTATTTGTCATTTTTGTTGAATTGAACTACTACAAGTAAATCAAAACAAGACTTAAACCTTATATTCATGTTAAGAAGGGTGGTAGGAGAATAAATTGATCCATCGTATTCAGGAACTCTGAGCATTTTTTGCTTCCTGTTCCAGAAATCTAATTAGTAGCCTTACGCCGAACCCGGATGCACCTTTTGGGGTGTAAGGCCTCTCTTCACCAGACCATGAAGTCCCGGCAATATCAAGGTGACACCAGGGGAACTCCCCCACAAATGCTTTCAGGAAGGCGCCAGCGGTAATTGTTCCCGCGCCGACTCCCGGCGAAGCGATATTTTTAAGATCGGCAATGTCGCTTTTCACGGCTTTTTCATGTTCGGGCCATATAGGAAGAGGCCACAATCTTTCACCGGTTACCTCCCCGCATTGTTGCAAGCGCGTTGCCAACTCGTCATTATTTCCAAGCACAGCAGCGGCCTGATGTCCAAGAGCGACGATAACTGCTCCGGTAAGCGTTGCTAAGTTGATGACTGCTTTTGGCTTATATCTTGCGGCATAGGTGAGAGCATCGGCAAGGATCAGCCTGCCCTCGGCATCTGTGTTCAACACCTCAATGGTTTTCCCGGACAGACTTTTCAAAATATCTCCAGGTTTGATGGCGGTGCCGCTTGGCATGTTTTCACTTGCGGGGACAAGCCCTACAATATTCAGGGGA
>JBGTUV010000306.1:0-897 GCA_041938985.1 Candidatus Nitromaritima sp.
CTTGGTCTTATTTGCTTGGTTACTGTCTCTACACCCAACTGCAGCTGGTAGGGTATATGCAGCATATGGTGGGGTTTATATTTTTGTTGCCATTATTTGGCTCTGGATAGTCGATGGTGTTACACCAACTACATGGGACATTGTTGGTTCGCTTGTCACGATTACTGGGATGACAATAATAATGTTTTCATCAAGAAATGCATAACAGTCGCATCAAAGGCGACGTTTGTACGGAGGAAAAGAAGGAAAAATTAAAGGCACAGAAACTTAACAAAGAAAAAGAGAAAAAGGAGGAACTCAGAGAGTCGACCACATTCCAAACAGTAGCTCAAGAATGGTACAGCAGACAATAGACCTTGAGACATCATAGATTTCGACACCCATCAAAACCAACCCCATCATCTCCTGTGAGTAACTCCCACTAATTCTTCACAGTCAGACACCCTCCAAGTAAAATCCCCACATATTGTAAATCAAAAAATTGATACTCTCAAAATCATCAACTATGAGGCGAAATTTAAACTTTTATTAATATTTTAAATCAATAAAAATTTTAACCAGGAGTGTATACTCGATTAGCTTCTGGGTCGTCTGTAGAAAAAGGTAAGGCAAGAACTTCATCCCAAAACTCGGAAGGAATTTGTGTTTGTGCCCAAACTAAGTTTTTTTGAATATTTTCCGGACTTGAAACGCCACATAATGTTGTAGATATTCTTGAGTCACGGAGTGAAAATTGTAATGCAGCAGCGCCCATTTCAATTCCGAATTTTTCACAAATTTTTTCTATTTTTATAACTGGTGCAAGCGTTTCTTTTGTTAAGTCTTGATAGGTAATTATTTTCCCTTATTTTGAACCTTTTGCAAGAATTCCCGATGCAAAGGGTGCAGCATTAATAA
>JBGTUV010000307.1:0-857 GCA_041938985.1 Candidatus Nitromaritima sp.
CCAACTTTGAAGTTTTAGAAAAGAACATGGCGGGTGTAGAGGCGAAGCCGTTGAAGAAGGTCAATAAACCCTATAAAATAAGGCGGGAAGGTAGTTTTGTTAGTGGCTTTAAATAAAGATGTAAATCACTGTATGGTTTTACATACGAACCATATACCTTCTGCTATTTTATATAATATTGTTTAAGAAGAATAATCTAAACAGGAGGTTTGAAATGAGTACAACTGTGGACTACTTACAACTTATATTCCTGTTTTATGCTTGTGTTGTTCTTACAAGAATTATGTGGAACACAAATAGTTTGAATGAAGTGAATTTTAAAAGAGGATTACATATTATGACCAGTGAGTGGAAACGTAATGTAGATAAAGAACAGAAAGAGCATCAACAGAGACAACAAAAGGAAATATAAAATGGAATTTCAAGCTCTCTATGTCCTAGTAACCTCGATGGTTCTTAATTTTATAGTATTAGGGATTTCTTTAAACAGGCCAGATTCTTTTTTTCCAGTTAGTCTTTCAGCTATCTCTATTTCTTTACAAGGATTTGCATTACGACTCATTGCTATCAACTCAGTTACTTGAATTATTTATTCAGTTAGTGGCTTTAAATAAAGGGGGCATTATGAAAGGTTATCTATTCGGTTTAGGAGCAATGTTAGTTGGTGCGGGATTGATGTTTGTATTGATGCCCGGTATGAGTTGGAAGGAGGATCCCAAAGGAGTTTCCTAAAACGTCAACACCTATTTAATATCGGAGACGCAGCGAAAACCCATAGCTTCGGTTCGGTATTCGGGCCAGAGTGAGGTTCTTCGAGCCAAACGCATATACTCCCAACCGTTCAGCCACGATCCTCC
>JBGTUV010000308.1:0-843 GCA_041938985.1 Candidatus Nitromaritima sp.
CTAAAAAAGCTAGAGACATCGGGTCGGTTGGGATAGAGGTTATCGCTTCAAGCTTATAAACCGCGAAGCGAGCTAAGACCACTTTAATTAAGCGGTAGCGGAGACCCGTAATCTGTTCAAGAATATTCATGTCAAGATCTTGAAATGATTTAATCAGATACGCTGGTCTGTGTTTCAAAAGTCCTTCGATCATCGAATTAAAAAAACCCTCAAGAGATGGGGTATCCCAGGGGCCAACAGAGTAATGCAAATAATTATCGGAAGCAGGGAGTCCTGTGAGGTGGTAGATTTGAGAAAATGTTCCCCAGACATAAATTCTTTGATCAGACTGTTTTCTTAGGCGCGCCAGTCGTTTCAACTGTCTGCCGAGATAAGGTAAATAGAGATATTGGTCGAATTTTTCGTAGCGGGCAAGAGTGCTAGGTTTGAGTGGGAGAAGATAATAGGGTGCGAGGGATTCTAGATTCCAAGCGAGTGAGAAAACAAACAGTGATCCCCACAGCCAAGTAGTAACACTTGAGTTTAAAGCCAAATCTACTCCCAGTCCGGATGTGATAGATAACAGGGCGATCCATGGTAGGTAGTGGTAACGGGAAAAGGTTCGCTGAGCGATCATCATGGCTATCGTTGCTCCGGCAAAAGCAAGTAAAAATAGATGATTGTTAGAAACAAGGGTGAGGATCAGAGCGGGGAGACCAGCAATCCAAACTGGAAGCGTTTGCTTGATGATCAGATACACTTCCCGCAAGATACTGAAGTACATTTTTTTTGTTTTTACCAGACGTAAAGTGGTGGCCAGTCGGGTGTTATTTTGTTTCCTGGATAGAGCATCCATGTATCCGA
>JBGTUV010000309.1:0-810 GCA_041938985.1 Candidatus Nitromaritima sp.
CCGGGTTTTGCTTGAAGTCGACCGCGATGAAAAGCGTCTAAAAACACTTGAAATTCTCAGAGAAGGCGCCTTGATTAAAGGTTATGTCAAGAACATTACTGATTACGGTGTTTTTGTTGAATTAGAAAAAGGAATTGAAGGCCTAGTTCATATATCTGAAATGAGTTGGAGTAGACATATCAAGCATCCAAGTAAAATAGTTTCTATTAGAGATGAGGTTAACGCTGTGGTTCTTACTCTCGACAAGGAAAAGAAACGTATTTCACTTGGGATGAAACAAATGGAACCGAATCCATGGGAGGAGATTGAAGGAAAGTACCCTGTTGGAGCTGAAGTCACTGGCACAATTAGAAATTTGACCGATTTTGGTGCTTTTATTGAATTAGAAAATGGAGTGGATGGTCTTATACACATTTCAGATTTGAGCTGGAAAAAAATTAAACACCCATCGGAAATCCTTAAGAAAAAAGATGAGGTTAAAACGATTGTACTTAACATTGATAAAGACAATTGCCGCATTTCCCTTGGTGTTAAACAACTGGAGCCGGACCCTTGGGATGATATTGCCAAAAATTATTCTGTCGGGATGGATATTGAAGGAACAATTATTAAAATAACCGGGTTTGGTGCGTTTGCTGAATTTGGAGACGGCTTAGAAGGTTTGATTCACATAACACAGCTGGATTCAAAAAATGTTTCTCAACCAGATAAAGCCGTTGAGGTTGGCCAAAAAATTCAGGCCAAAATCATCAAGGTGGATGTGAGCAACAAAAAAATTGCTTTGAGCATCAAAGCTTATAAAGAAAATCT
>JBGTUV010000310.1:0-798 GCA_041938985.1 Candidatus Nitromaritima sp.
ACGACCTGATTCTAACTCCCGCTGACCATATAGTTTATATGTCCAGGAAGCGTTTTGATTGGTTAGAAAATAGTAGCCAAATCTTAGAACAAATAAAAAAACTGACTTAATATATTTTAATTCAATACCCGTCATACCTTTGCACGTAAATATCTTGGTTGTTGGCAACCTTAAAGCATCAAGCACTTTATTTTTTTTAAATTTTTTTATAGGTTTTCCCAATAAATTTTAAAACAAACTAATTTTTACTACCAATTTTTAATGGATGCCACCAGAAACTAGATAACACCAAGGTCATAAATAGAACGTTGGCTATTAGGACATGCAAAGGATCAAACCATTCCAGATAAAGTACGCGATTGAGCCAAGTTGCTAGAAATGAACCTTCGTAAGACTGGTTACGTAGTGACTCTTCAAGTAACGTGAGCGGGCAGGGAATTCTTAATACCATAAGTAGGGTAATTCCTCCCAAACAACCAGCGTGGATATACCTAAACATAGATTGATTCCAGACGAGTCCTATAAAAAATCCAGCAATAAAGAAAAGTACGATCATGAAATGAAATATGAGTACTATTTCAGACATTGCTCCTCTCCACTTGAAGTTCGCTCCTGAATTATACCTCAAGCGAAAAATTGCCCCCGTATTCCCTTCGGGCGGGAGGGAGCGTCACGGTGACTAACCGCCCCTCATTCACAAACTAACGGAATGCCCGGAGTGGCACGGGATGTCCAGGCGCATCCCGCTGGCTCCATATAATATAAAGGCTTATGGGTTTTTACTCATAAGCCTTTTTT
>JBGTUV010000311.1:0-798 GCA_041938985.1 Candidatus Nitromaritima sp.
AAAACTACCCATGGGCCCAGCAATAATGGTAGCGTATAGGATGAAGGCAATTAGTTCTCCCGGACTTATCTGACCTGTTATTACCTCTCGCCCGCCGTACCATAGGAGAACAAGCGATGTGCTAAACGCAATAAACCCTATTGACGGGCCAAAAAAAGCCGAGATGATTACTCGCTTGCGAGCTGAGTTAAAGCTCTCTTCTATCGCCTTTGAAAAACGCTTTGATTCCAGGTGGTCGCGCACGAAGGATTTTACTATCTGGTAACAAGATATGTTTTCCTCCAATATTGTTGTTGAAATTGCTAGTTTGTCCTGGATTTCTGTTGAGAGTTTTTTTAGTTTACGCCCAAAAACTCGGGCAAACAGCGCTAGGGCGGGAGCTAAGACAAGAATCATGAACGTCAACTTCCAATTCATGTATATGATAATTATTATTCCACCTAATAGTCTTATCGACTGTTGGATCATTGTGGCTGGCAGGTCTGTCACAATATTTTCAATTGTTGTCACGTCATTAGTCATACGAGACATAACCTCTCCAGTGCGACGTTTAACGAAATAACTAACTGACATTTTGTGAAGATGGTTGAATAGATTTATTCGAAAATCTGCTATTACTCGTTTTTCTGTAACATCAAAGAGATAGTTATGTATCGTCTGGCAAATCAATTGAACTAGAAATAAAAGACTTATCGCTAGGGCAATACTATTTAAATGCTCAAGGTTTTTTTCGACCATTACGATGTCGACGAGATTGCGAATATAAAGCGGGACTGCTAGGTTTGTTGCTGATGCTGC
>JBGTUV010000312.1:0-794 GCA_041938985.1 Candidatus Nitromaritima sp.
AACTGAGGCGACTGGAGCTCATGCAACCAATGTCAGCCGAAGCAACCGTTTCACGAACCTATATTGAGTGGTTCATTGATCTACCTTGGAAACAGGGGGCAGGCTCCGAAAAAATTAAAATTCCAGAAGCGATAAAAACACTCGATAAAGATCATTACGGACTAGAAAAAGTTAAGGAGCGTATCATCGAGCACTTAGCAGTACTTAAGTTAGTCAAAAAAATTAAAGGACCGATTTTATGTTTAGCAGGACCACCGGGCGTTGGTAAAACTTCACTAGGTCAGTCCATTGCCAAGGCTACCGGGAAAAAATTCATTCGTGTTTCTTTGGGCGGGATTCGTGATGAAGCAGAAATCAGGGGTCATCGAAGAACATATATTGGGGCACTTCCGGGAAAAATTATCCAGGGAATAAAAAAAGCCGGCACCATGGATCCTGTATTTATGCTGGATGAAGTTGATAAAATGAATTCTGATTTTCGTGGTGACCCTTCCTCTGCGTTACTAGAAGTACTCGATCCTGAGCAAAATTTTAACTTCAACGACCATTACCTTGAGGCGGATTATGACCTGTCACAAGTTCTATTCATCTGTACTGCTAACGTTCTCCACACCATACCGCAGCCCCTTTTGGACCGAATGGAGGTAATCCGCTTGCATGGTTATACGGATGAGGAAAAAGTCGGGATTGCCGAAAAGTTTCTTATCCCTAAAAAAATCCTCAGCGCCGAAGGCGAGCAAATGGGCAGCGGCACGCAACGGCTTGATACCGATGCGCCGCTGGAACTACAGGCG
>JBGTUV010000313.1:0-777 GCA_041938985.1 Candidatus Nitromaritima sp.
TGCAGCTCCGCCATCTTCGCCGCCAATAGAAGGAATACCATATTGAGCAGCTTCCACAAATGCTATACCAAATCCTTCAACAGATTTTTTATGAACAATAGAAGGCATTACAAATATATTTGATTTTGACAATAAAGCATTTTTTAAATCTTGTGAAATATTTTTTAAAAATAAAACTTGTTTATCTAAATTTAATTCTTTAACTAGTTTTTTAATATTTTCTTCTAAATAAAACTTTTTATTTTTAAGATTTACAAAATTTACCGAAATATTTTCAAATTTATTTTTAATTTTAATTATAAAACATTTCTTTTTTTCAGAAATATCTAGTGAACTTATTTCGTCTTTTTGTTTTTTTTCTTTTTTATCAAACTCAAGGTTTGTTTGTATTTTTTCAGGTTTCTCAGTATCTAAGATTTCTACATCTTCTATGGTTTTTTCTATTTCTTTTTTTTTTTATTTTTATATTTTCTAAATTCTTTTTTGCTAAGAATTGGGTAGAAATAAACTGGTTTGTTTATTTTAGATAATTCTTTATTTTTTAAAAAAACTTTATGTAGAATCATAAAATCTACATAGGATTTTTTAGATTTTAAAATTATAGTTTTAATTTTTGCGGTTGAAGAAAACAATAAACCTATAGGCAATTTAGTTTTTAACTTACTTAGATTATAAATATTTTTTTCTTGGAAAGAAATTAATGCGCATTTTTTATATTTTTTTGTTTCAAATAATAATTTTTTTAAATTTTTTAAGGAAAAAATAGGCTTCAATTCT
>JBGTUV010000314.1:0-765 GCA_041938985.1 Candidatus Nitromaritima sp.
TAAGACTCTACAAGTATAATGTCGGCTTGGAATAAAGAGGGGGCGACTATTTAGAAGCTGCAAAGATTCGATGAAGGATTTGAAAAACTTATGTTCCTATTACCAAGACCACAAAAGGCAAATTAATGCCACAAGTAGTTAATTAAATGGGGGTTCTGTGTTACTTGCGATTGATGTTGGTAATTCTAACAATGTTATAGGTTTGTTTTCTAGGGGTAAGCTTTTGACCCATTGGAGGATTCGAACTGAATGGACACGTACCTCTGATGAGTATTGGGTGCTAATCAAAGAATTCATCCTGCTTAATGATGTAGAAGTCGAAATCATTGATGAGATTGTCATTGCTTGTGTGGTGCCACCTCTGATTCCTATTTTAAAGGATATGAGCAGGAAATATTTTTCGTGTGATCCTCTTATTATTGGTCCTGGAATTAAGACGGGGATATCGATACTTTATAAAAACCCTGCCGAGGTAGGTGCTGATCGTATTGTCAACTCTGTAGCTGCTTATGAGAAATATGGTGGTCCACTGATTATAGTTGACTTTGGTACCGCGACAACATTTGATGCCGTTTCTGAAAAAGGTGAGTATCTGGGGGGGGCCATTTTCCCCGGCGTCCAATTGTCTTTAGAAGCTCTTTTTAAAAATGCTGCTAAACTGCCCCGTGTAGAATTAGCAGAACCCGAGCGAGTTATCGGGAAATCCACTGTCGAAAGTATCCACTCGGGAACGATACACGGCTTTGTTAGTATGATTGATGGAAT
>JBGTUV010000315.1:0-763 GCA_041938985.1 Candidatus Nitromaritima sp.
ATACAACACAATTAAAGATCAGGTTGCGGAGTCATGCGCAAATAGGGCTTAACCTCCTTGAACCCTTTTGGAAATTTGGCTGGGATGTCTTCAGTTTTGATTGCGGGTACTACCACGCAATCGTCACCGTGTTTCCAGTCAGCAGGAGTTGCGACCTGATAGTTTGCGGTTAGCTGGAGAGAATCAATCACTCGCAAAATCTCATCGAAATTTCTGCCTGTAGAAGCCGGATAGGTTAATTGAAGTTTTACCTTTTTGTCTGGGCCAATAATGAAGACAGAACGGACAGTTAAGTTATCGAGTGCATTCGGGTGAATCATGCCGTACATAGTGGCTACATTACGATCCGGATCGGCGATGATTGGATAGTTCATCGTGCAACTTTGTGTCTCATTGATATCGTTAATCCACCCTTTATGGGACTCTAGTGGGTCAACACTAACAGCAATAACCTTAACATTTCTCTTTTCGAATTCACCTTTTAAATTAGCAACCCGACCCAACTCAGTAGTACAAACTGGTGTGTAGTCCTTAGGGTGTGAAAACAAAATTCCCCAACCGTCCCCCAACCATTGGTGGAACTCAATAGTGCCCTCAGTTGTTTCTGCGGTAAAATCAGGGGCTGTATCTCCTAGTCTAATAGTCATGGTTGATTCCTTTCAATATAGTAGCGTTATGTATCGTTGTAGGACGCACAGTTGTGTTTGCGTTGGCCTTGGTTTTGGTTGGCTTCGGGCGCCAGGCTCCAGCATGGGCTCCGTGC
>JBGTUV010000316.1:0-761 GCA_041938985.1 Candidatus Nitromaritima sp.
CACCGCTGCCGCAGCCTGCAACTCGTGCACCCCCGAGGGCCGCGACTCCCACCCCAAACGAGCCATACCCGCCGCCACAGCCCCCGAAGAGACCAGCACCAGCTCAATTTGATAGCGCTTCAACAGCTGCGCCATCTGCGCCACCCAGTCGGCGATAGCCCCTTCAGCAAGCCCTCGACCATCATCGGTCAGTAGCGCACTACCGATTTTCACTACCCAGCGCTGCCCGCGCCCAGCAATTTTCTGCCTAGCCATTTAGTTCGCCATCCCGCAAGCCTTCAGACACCCCAACCCCTCAGTAATCATCGGACTAGGGCACATACTCAATTTCAACATCGTGATCGTCATCATCGCCATCAAAATCATCGCCGCCACGCTTGCGCGCAAGCCGCTCCAGGCGACGCTGCTCTTGCAACTCCTCGATCCGCTCCCGAGACTCCTGCTGCATCTGCTCCTGCAGAGTCCGCTCACGAGCAGCCAACTCATCATCATTGACCTCCTCTTCGCGCCGCAACACCCCCATCACTCCAGATACGGTGGTTGTCGGCGCCGGGACCTCGCCCAGTAAGGTTGCGCAGTTCCTTAAGGACGTGCAGTTCCTCAAAGTTGTGCAGTTCCTCAAGGTTGTGTATATTCTTCTGTTTTTAGTTTTATTTGTTTATTTTTTGCGTCATCGCTTTTTGCTAGAATTTCTGGTTGTTTGGTTTGGGAAGATGTTTCTCCTTGAGATGTTTCGGTTTTAGCCAAACCATCAAACTTTT
>JBGTUV010000317.1:0-728 GCA_041938985.1 Candidatus Nitromaritima sp.
CTGTCTTGAAGAGCCTTACTCCGCATAGGTTGGAGTTTCGAAGATCTGCTTTCCTAAGGTCAGCTTCAGTCAAATCAATTTTTCGAAGATCAAGATTACTGAGATCAACTTTTTTTAGATTAGCTCTTTGGAAGGTGCATCCGTGCAATTCTGCGTTATTAAATTTTACTCCTTGGCAATCAGTTTCGTTTAGGTTAGCTCCTTTTAAATCGGAGCCTGCGAAAAAAGTCTTGCTGAGGTCTGCACCTTGTAAATCGGCTCCGGATAGAATGGCGTTTCTAAAACATGAATTTTTCAGGCATGCTCCCTTTAGATTAGCATTTTTAAGATTGGCATTGGTAAAATCAGCTTTTCTAAGGTTTGCGCTACTCAAGTTGGCTTTCTCTAGGTCAGCACCGGTCATCATAACGATAGATTGATTGTTGTGTCGTTCCCAAATCCTATCAATTTGAACTCCACTCAGGTTGGCATTATTTAGGATGGCTCCAGTGAAATTCGACCCTGTTAGAAATGCCTCGCTTAAATTTATGCCTGTCATATCCTTATCAGTGAAATCGTAACCCTTTAGATTGGTTTTTTGTAGGTCGGCGTTGCAGAGATCGGCATTGCTAATGTCTTTTCCAAGGAGAACGGCTTGGCGTAAATTAATTTCTTTTTGTAGAGGGTTTAGGTTTTTCATGTTCAGTGGTAAATAACGAGGTTATTCTATTACAAGTTAAGAGCTGAGG
>JBGTUV010000318.1:0-721 GCA_041938985.1 Candidatus Nitromaritima sp.
TATCCCTTTTGGCGTGAGAATATGACATCGAAGGCCATGTGGATCCTTGTAAGTGGCTTTTGTCCAGGAATAGGTTCTGGCCCGCATATCGCAGTTGCCACCATTCGAAATTTTTTAGAACCATTTAAACATTAAGATGATTTGATTTTGGGTTCGCCTTATTAGCTGTTTTTTTAAAAGTAAACCATCCATTTTTTTAAATGTACGTGGTTGTTTTTTTTTGTATAACTGCACAAATTAATGGGTGTGCTTATTTTTGATTATTTTTATATTTTTTTTATGAAAAAAAATTTGATCATAATCATTATAATCAACAAATCGTAATATAGGTTCCATTTCGGGGTGTCGATCCATATATAGTTTCGCCATTACTTGAACCGTACGACGGTATTTTGGGTGCCCTGCCTTTTGCGATCGTAATTCGGTAAGATGTCCAAGCTCTCTCAGGTTCATCCCCATATTCCATCTAATAAAATGGTTAAACAGGGGAGCATATTGGGCTTCACGGACCAACCCGGCCTTGATCAAATCACTATGAAGCGACTCTGCTCGCTCAAAGCATTCCTGGACAACCTCGCCCTGCCCCATTTCTTCAATTTCTTCTGGAACCGAATAACCAAGTGATACATTCATGTCTTGTCTTTGCTGGGTCAACATACGATGTCTTTGCAGATCTCTATATTCGGCAAACCCCGTAACAACATCAAAGTTTATTGGGTAA
>JBGTUV010000319.1:0-716 GCA_041938985.1 Candidatus Nitromaritima sp.
CGGTCGAAACGACCCGGACGCAGCAGCGCAGGATCGAGCACATCGGGGCGGTTCGTGGCGGCGATGATGATGATGCCTTCGTTCGCCTCGAACCCGTCCATTTCGACCAGCAGCTGGTTCAGCGTCTGCTCGCGCTCGTCGTTCGAATTGCCCAACCCATGGCCGCGTGAACGGCCAACGGCATCGATTTCGTCGATAAAGAGGATGCACGGGGCATTCTTCTTCGCCTGTTCGAACATGTCGCGCACGCGGCTTGCACCAACGCCGACGAACATTTCGACGAAGTCTGACCCGGAAATGGTAAAGAACGGCACGCCCGCCTCGCCCGCAATGGCGCGAGCGAGCAGTGTCTTACCGGTGCCGGGCGAGCCGACGAGCAGCGCACCCTTGGGAATCTGGCCGCCGAGTTTGGAGAAGCGCTGCGGATCCTTGAGGAATTCGACGATTTCTTCGAGCTCTTCGCGGGCTTCATCGATGCCGGCGACATCGTCGAACGTAACCTTGCCCTGGCGTTCGGTCAGCAGCTTGGCTTTCGATTTGCCGAAACCCATCGCCCCGCCAGCGCCGCCGCCCTTCTGGACCTGTCGCAAGGCGAAGAACGCGATACCGAGGATCAGCACGAATGGCAGGATCTGGATCAGTGCGTAGAGCAGGATATTACCGTTATCGGCTTCCGCACCCGAATAGCGCACGCCATTGTCTTCGAGCAGCTGGGG
>JBGTUV010000320.1:0-702 GCA_041938985.1 Candidatus Nitromaritima sp.
TTCAGAAGGGACAACTATTTTCCTAGAAATGAGCACCTTACTATTCACCTGCGGATGGACACTTTCATTGATCTCCGACCCTTCTATCAACTCTTGCGAGCTGGTTGTGCCGTTTAATTTAAAGGACGATCCTTCAATATTGCTCAACTGACTTAATGATTTTTCAGGTAACGGTTCACTTTTATCTGCACCTATCGAACAACCCGTTCCTCCACTAAATATAACTATTAGGAATAATAACCACATCTTTGTTCTTCTACGCAATTTGTCAAGTCCGTATTTCATCGTTAAATTAGATGGCGGAGAGGGAGGGATTCGAACCCTCGGTAGGGGTTAAGCCTACACACACTTAGCAGGCGTGCGCCTTAAGCCAACTCGGCCACCTCTCCAGATCAACAAAATATCTATTTTCTTAGATTGATAAATACATGAACTTATCGTCAGTACCGCCGATCGATCTGTTGTCAAAAAATGGCGGAGGGAGTAGGATTCGAACCCACGGTACTTTCGTACAACGGTTTTCAAGACCGCCGCCTTAAACCACTCGGCCATCCCTCCCTGTATTTTTTAATAGTTATCCAGTGCCATGAAAATGTCAAGTTTCCTTTAAGCTCCGAATTTTCAACATTTATAGCAATTCTTGATCATTTCTTATCAATTCTTTTTTCGATATCTTCTAACTTCATTTCAAGTAAAACTGGA
>JBGTUV010000321.1:0-698 GCA_041938985.1 Candidatus Nitromaritima sp.
ATTTTGCTAATAATTACTTCTTAAACGGCATTATTTCTAAGAGGCTTAAGCGGTATGGTTAGATTTACTATTATATTTTTTCTTTCCCTTGCTCTGATGATCAGCTTGAAGATAACAGATTTTCGTATTGCTAATGCCGAAGAACCACAGGTGTTTAGCCAGGCTCTATCTGGATACGTATATCAGTTCCCAAGAGATTTTTATTCTCATGATGATTTTAGAATCGAATGGTGGTATTACACCGGAAATCTAGAAGAGGTGGGAACGTCTCGCCCCTTTGGTTATCAGCTCACATTTTTTCGCGTGGCTCTTGACACCACAGATAGCAACCCAAACTCATCTAAATGGAAAGTAGCGCATATTTATTTTGCGCATATGACATTAACCGATATAGAAGGTGAAAAGTTTCATTACTTTGAGCGAATTAATCGCAAGGGTATTGGTAATGCTGGCGCTGACTCTGAACGATTGATGGTTTGGAATGAAGATTGGTCTCTTGAAGGTAAGGATAATGAACATTTGCTTGAAGCTGTTGAGTCAGGAACGGGGATTAAATTGCAACTAGCCCCTGAGAAGAAATTGGTGGTTCATGGGCAAGATGGAATTCCTTAGTTAAAGTAGTGTCTGACATAAGACGGTTGTCAGTATTCAATGTTACTCGTATATCCCGGTCGTAATAAAATTTAAAAGGATGTTGT
>JBGTUV010000322.1:0-666 GCA_041938985.1 Candidatus Nitromaritima sp.
AATTGAAAATACCGATCAGCGATCTTTTGATCGTCGGTGCGTGGGATATCGCGCATACTTCCATCGATTGCGCGACCGTCACTTCCATATCCTCGAATCAAACTATATTTTATTTCCATGGGTTCCTATTAACCCAACTTAAATAGTGATTGAATTTCAAGTTATCAAGCAACACAGCCATTCTGCTGCACGTCTTGGACGCCTTTTTACTCCGCATGGAGAAATTGAGACCCCTGCTTTCATGCCGGTTGGCACTCAAGGAACTGTTAAAGCGCTTTCCCCTGAAGATATTATTCAATGTGGCTCAGATATTATTCTTGGGAACACTTACCATCTATACCTACGACCAGGGCACGCGGTCATTAAATCTCTCGGTGGACTCCATCGCTTTATGCACTGGGATAAACCTATCCTCACTGACAGTGGAGGATTTCAAGTCTTCAGTCTGAACACACTTGCCAAAGTTACCGAGGAAGGCGTTACCTTTAAATCTCATATCGACGGATCCAATCATTTTTTTTCCCCTGAACTTTCCATGGAAATTCAGAAAGCATTGGGAGCAGATATTGTTATGACCCTCGATGAACCAACTCCCTACCCTTCTGATCGCACCACAACGGAAGCGTCTTTAAAGTTATCCACGCGTTGGGCCGCCCGCTGTAAAGC
>JBGTUV010000323.1:0-658 GCA_041938985.1 Candidatus Nitromaritima sp.
CCACGCACCGACGATCAAAAGATCGCTGATCGGTATTTTCAATTCGTTATATACGTAGAAAATCTTGCGGAAAATGGACGCGAAAAAAAGGCGTTGCGGCTCATAACCGGGCGGTCGGAGGTTCAAGTCCTCCTGGGCCCACCAAAAATTAAGAGACTTACAAATCAGCCGGCAATAACCGTCACGAAGCTGTTAAGACAGAGTTAAAAATATTCCCTTTCTCTTTGTCGATGTTTTACACTACATAGTGAGGTTATGTTTCTGATAGCCTGCGTTTCCGCTTGCAAACAAGATCTTAGTCAATAGGTAAGTTACTAATGAAATCCTTAGCCACAATCACGGAAAGTGACATTGATACTATTAAAATCGCTTTAAACGATTCCATATCGGACATAAACAATGAGCTTAATGGAGATATTAAACAAAAAAAACGAGTAGAACTATTAGATTATAAAGAGAAGTACTCGAAAGTTTATAACAAACTACGTCAAAATCCTTCTATTTACTCACTAAGTGAAACGGAGCTTGACATAACTGCCGGGGGTTTGAATGATGCGATTCAACTGCTCGAAGAAATGTTAGCCAGCGGGGATCTTGATAGCGAAGAACAAGAAGCAACCATTACTGTTAGAAACGAATGTAGTCATTTAGTCGAACT
>JBGTUV010000324.1:0-648 GCA_041938985.1 Candidatus Nitromaritima sp.
TGCAACAACCGGTCTTCCCCGGCCATTGTCTATGCCGCGCACCACAACCCTAATGTCATCGGGCGCAAAACCTTTGTCAAAAATCAAGGAGGCATCCATTTTAACAACATCCCTGAGGACTATTTAGCAACCGTTAAAGTTGAAGAAGCAGCTCTACATATGCGACTCATACGATCCTTAAAAGATAAACTTTTTATATTTAACCATAGCTACAATGATGAAGGTAAGTTTCATCAAGTTATTCTTTGTTGCCCAGTAAAATTCGACGCTTTTAAAATACTGGTAGGCACCCTCACCGCACAAAGCAAAAGTATATTGGAAGCTAAAATTTTTATCAGAAAAGACGGGATAGTTATCATCAGTGCTAACATCGAGGATACCGAAAAGACAATCGCAGGAGACCTGGAAACTTGGAAAAAACTCAAGCAAGACCTGAGTACTATCTTCGAGGGACATGAAAACTTGTCTAATCTTTTAGCTCAAAGACCTCGATATATCTCAGAAAAAAAAATACCCGCGGCAATAACTCCAAAAGTTAAGCTGGACAACACAAGTGACCCGAATTTTTCCATCATTCGCATTGAAGCCCGTGACCATTTGGGAATGTTGTACAAAATATCAAAGGTTTTCTCTGACCTCGATATCCGA
>JBGTUV010000325.1:0-638 GCA_041938985.1 Candidatus Nitromaritima sp.
ATAAGCAACCAGACTATAAATCTGGTGTCGCATGACATAGTAGGTGCAAATCCTACCTTCCTCACCAAAAAAAGTGAAAATAATGCCATTATTGCCTTGACATTTGTATAGGGATTTGGTATAATATAACTAGAGAATGAGAGAGGAGTCTGACTAATCGTATACGGATGATCATGAGTCTATAGATACGCATGTTGGAACCCTCTCTGAATCCCTAGTTAATTGGGAACGACCCAGCTCCTACTGGTAACGGTGAATCTGTTGGGTTAACAACTTGAGAGTGAAAGATAGAATTTAAAACCTGTGATAAGAATGAATATGGATTGAAGGAAGTTGACCGAATAAAATAGGGGTGGAGTGATTCTCTGATACACCCCCGCTAGTCACCTACAGAGTACCGATGCGGTGTTGTTCGACTAAGGGACAATTGTAAAACGCAGAGTAAGGACGTAGACGGCCGATGTGACGGCGAGTGAGATGAGTACCAGAGATCAGAGAGTGGGAACAAGCCACTCAGACAGAGTGAGGGAAGATGTGTCGCTAGAGTACGTCACGCTGTCGCAACGATTTAAAAGTCCATACGCTCGAGTATGGTGTGGTTCGTTGGGGTTCTCCCGAAACCCCTCCTCAAATAATCA
>JBGTUV010000326.1:0-629 GCA_041938985.1 Candidatus Nitromaritima sp.
GCAACCCACAAATCACGCCATTAGCTTCCATGTATAGATAATGGCACTTGTGGCGATATACACGCTCTATTACATTGCGCCAACCCGACAGATGGAAAAAGCTGCCTTCGCTGTGTTGTTCAACATATGCGTCCCAGCGAGCCTGTTCCGCCGACGCCGAAGTTAACTTACAAACTCTTTGCGACATTGGTCTTCCTTTATACCGTAAACATCCGCCATTGTTCCCCAAGAAAAATCTGATAAAAGGCGATGTAGCTTGCTTTCCATACGCCCTAAATTTACATAGTGGCGAAAACGAGACTTAAGAGAAAGACCAGCAACTCTTGGCTGATCCACGTCTATTTCCCACGGGTGGAAATAAAAATTGTACGGTTCATTTTCTGTCTGTAAGAAACGGCTGATACGTCGATTAGACAGCCAGTAAGGAAATAGGCGGAAATATCCTCCGCCACCAATGCCTTTGTTTGCAGTTTTCGCCTTTAGCGTTGGAATAGGTATTTCAACAATGCCTTCAGGGCGCTGATATTTGAACCTTGGCCAGTCGGGTACTCCATAAAGGTCATGTACTATAGGGTAAGTGCTTGACGAATAAACAAACCCTAAATCGACCAAGGTTTCATAAACCCACT
>JBGTUV010000327.1:0-617 GCA_041938985.1 Candidatus Nitromaritima sp.
AGTATTTTTCTTCTTCACATGAAAAATTAAGGCTCTCACTATTCCTAGGAAAACACTCCATGTAGTTCACGTATCTCCCTGGCTCAAGCACAAGATAAGACTTCGGATCCTTCTCTCCGAAGGCCTTTGCCTCTGCGTATCTTTGCTTAAATAAAACCAGAAGTTCCTTAGGAAGATTTTTGACAAAACCCTTTATGATCGCAGACTGAATCTTAGTATATTTTTTTTGGTTCGGTAACTGTCCCTGAGTCTTATCAAAGTTGAGCAAAAAACTGATCTGGTTGTCCGGATTATCCTGTTGGGAAAATGACAAGGTCACATGCTGGCAGTCACAAAACGGATTGGTGCAGTAAAAATCTTCCAGAACATAGGTATGTTCGTAATCCTCTTCTTCAAACCTATATGGAATAACCGAGTTTAAGCTTTCCTGCTCGTTAATGGCTCTATATGACTCGATGACGCTTCTCCTTCAAAAGATATTTTAGGTTGTTTCAAGCGATGTCACGGACGGCCCGGATCGTGTCTTTAGTAATATCTTCTTTATGATTGCTATTAGCATGACCGTATCTGAAATAAAAAATACACGCCGTTCCGTGAGGACGCTCATCAGAAGTCCA
>JBGTUV010000328.1:0-611 GCA_041938985.1 Candidatus Nitromaritima sp.
TACGACTTATCGATAAACGAAATAGTAAATAGGAGCACTGACGCTACAACATTAATACATTTGTATTAACGCCCACACTTCTCTTAATTCTGTTCGAAGTGAGTTAAAACCTCTTTTTTTGTGTTGTCACCTTTAACTTTGTTTAAAAATAAAACATTACAGTTACGTTTCCGTAAAGTGACAGTTTTAATTAACGGATAGCTGGTTTAATCCTAATAAAAACTATCAACAAGATGCGTATGCTAAACCCGCAAAAATGTTAACCATTTGTAACACCCTGACGTTAATAGCGGATTTTCTTGAATAGCTTTTAAACATTCGTTGAATTAACACACAAGCTAAAAATTGTTCAACCGATCAATTCCGATCGTTTCAGGCGATCACCAAAAACAACCTAAACCTTTGTTTTAAATAATTTTTTTGCTTAATTTTATGATTGTGTTGCGAGATCAAGTTCTATGTGATCGACAGATTCTTTTAAGCTAATCCAACCTATCAACATAGTTATCCACAGATTTAGTGGATAACTAACGCAAGACCATGTTTGGCGGCATTTTGTGTCCTCGTACAAAATATTTTGGTAAGTGGTGACTAACCTTTCAATGCCGAGG
>JBGTUV010000329.1:0-610 GCA_041938985.1 Candidatus Nitromaritima sp.
GACAATAATAGCTTCACCCCCGAGGGCCTGAAACTATTTCAAAAAAAATTAAACCTCATCGAAACATGGACCTGGGATAACTATCATCTAGAAACTCATTTCTTTATAAATGACCACAATGAGGTCCGTAATAATATATTCGGAGAAAGTGACAGTGAGAGTACTGGTTCTGCTCTTGCAAAACTACTTAAGGAGGAGATGTACCGGACTATGATTATAGTTACGGGCAAAATCCCGTATTGGCTGATTGCTCCTGTCGATTGTGATGACAATCGTTATGCTGAATTAATTGAGATGATTCAAAACAATAAAACTCTTCTCAAACGAGAAGAGTACATCGACATGGGAAACGTTGATGACATTTCAGACGGTGAATTTTTTGGTGCCTCCATCTGGGCACTCATTAAATCATTCAAGTCTCCTTTCAAAACCTTGATGAAAATGGGGGTTTTGGAAGACTACATGTTCACAGAAACCAAATCGAATCTGCTATGCCACCAAGTAAAACAAAGAATTTTTGACGGAACTCCTTATGAAAAAATAGACCCTTACCTTCTGATGTTCACACGCGTACAAAAATTTTTTTCAGACACAAAAAATGACCCTGAGG
>JBGTUV010000330.1:0-608 GCA_041938985.1 Candidatus Nitromaritima sp.
CCCATCTTCAGCTAGCATACGTGCTCGTTCCCGTGCATGCAGATTGTGTCCCCACCATTCATGAACAACCAAAATCCCCGGACGTTTCCCTTGCATCGTATCGTCATATGCGAGATAGCCTTTTAATTTTGTTCCGTTATGTTCGTACTCGATCTCATGAGCACGAATATCAGCTTGAGCTAAGGCCGTTAAACATAAAGAATAAAAAATAACCAATGTAAATAGAACGTTTTTCATTGCGTTCTCCTTTCTCAACCAAGATTCCGTTCTTCCCCGCAGGTGAAATGTTTGTCACATACGGTTGCGTGTAACTGCATCCTGTCATTCCTACTAAGATTGCCACGGCTAAAATTCGGTTCATTTGTTTGCCTCCCAATGCTATAAGTTGTGGGTAACACCATGGGTAACAAATGAAGGCCAAATTAGATTAAATCTTCCCCTAACCTGTATAAGTTTCTTCAGTGTCGTTCTTATTTTCACCGTAGTTACGAGGAATCAGAAAAATAATAGTTTGTCAATATTGAAACTGTTCGGTTTTTCATATAGATTCCTCGCAAGGCGTTTTGTGTTACATGCCATGGAAAGGATGGCAAGGGGTATGATCACAT
>JBGTUV010000331.1:0-598 GCA_041938985.1 Candidatus Nitromaritima sp.
GCGGCACGCTTGCCTCATTAGGGCACATTCTTACAGACCTTCATTCTGATATTCCAATGGTAGGAGCTAGTGGCGCAATTTCAGGAATACTGGGTGCCTATCTTGTTCTATTCCCTTTTGCGCGAGTAAAAACCCTGGTATTCTTAGGTTTTTTAATCACCATTGTCCGTATACCAGCCGTCATTCTTCTGGCAATTTGGATACTGATTCAGGTTTTCAGTGGTGTGGTCTCAGGTGATGGTGGCGTAGCTTGGTTTGCTCATATAGGAGGATTTGTCGCTGGAATGATACTTATACTACCTTTTCAAGATCTAAAAAACTGACAATATTTCTCACTGACCGTAATAGGAAACCATCAATCCAACACAGAGTATGACAAAAAAAATCCAAAAAAACATAATAACTCCCGGACCCTTAAAACGAGGATAGTTGGGAATTCTTGGATTTGTGGGTGTTTTGCAATTGGGGCAAACTATATTTTGGTCATCATATTCCTGTTCGCAATTTCGACACTTAATTTGACTCACCGCGTTCTTTCTTTCACGTAAGATTCAGTAACCATCGACGAAGTAACTCAAGTGCAGCTTGAGCTGATCTT
>JBGTUV010000332.1:0-429 GCA_041938985.1 Candidatus Nitromaritima sp.
GCCGGGTACAGGTTGTAGCCCGCCGGCGAGACGCCTTCGCGCATGGCACGGTCGAATTGCTCAAAGGTGTAGCGGCCGATGCCGGTGTCCTGGTCGGGGGTGATGTTGCTGGAGTAGATGGTCACATACGCTATATGTAACACCGTATAGGCATACGTATAGTTATATAGGAAGGAAGGCGGCGGAGTTTACGCCCTCGAGCCGTTTTTCATCTTCTTTCGTAATGATGACATTCCGTTTTTCGCGGGCGCAGATCAGTGCGCCTTCATGAAACCATCCGGCGCGCGCCTCGTTGGTGCCCGCGATGATCATCCCTTTTGTATCGGCAATAATCACTTCGCGGCTGTACATATGTTTGTGCGCCGAAGGCCGCCAACGTCACAGCGTTAGAACTCGATAGTACAAGCGCGAAAGTAACCTCGCTGTTAT
>JBGTUV010000333.1:0-595 GCA_041938985.1 Candidatus Nitromaritima sp.
ACATTATCTTTTCCCACCCAAACCCCTGTTAGTAATTTTGGGGTGAACCCTAAAAACCAGGCATCTATGTAGTTGTTTGTTGTCCCTGTTTTTCCTGCAGTAGGTCGCCCAAGAGAACGAACTTTTTTAGCGGTTCCCTCCTGAACAACACTTTGCAGAAGACTGGTGACAATCTGAGCCACTCCGCTCGTGATAGGTTGGGTTTTGTTTTGGTTTTCTTCGAATAATGTTTCTCCATTTCGGTTTTCTATATAACGGATACCTTGAGATTCTACTCTTATGCCACGATTGGCAAAGGCAGAGTATGCTGAAACTAGTTCATGTAGTGTGACACCGGATGAACCCAGGCCAATCGAAAGATTGTTTTCTAGGTGACTATTTATTCCAAGGCTTTTGGCCATTTGAATTACTGAACGCGTGCCAATTTTTTGAAGTAGTTTCACGGTTACGATGTTTCTAGAATGCGCTAGCGCTTTACGTAAAGGTGTTGGCCCGTAAAACTTTTTCTCAAAGTTGACCGGTTTCCATTTGTCGAAAGAGTGATCTTTTTCCTTAAAGATAATGGTCACAAAAGTGTTCGCGTTTTTTTGCGCCT
>JBGTUV010000334.1:0-594 GCA_041938985.1 Candidatus Nitromaritima sp.
CGTGCAAGCCAAGCGGGTCTTTTCGCCACGGTAGAGGAAGATGAGCAGATGGCAGCTATTTTTGATTGGGTAGGTGAAACTCAAAATGGTACGAAGGGAGATTTGCCCTTTGAGCCACTTCCTTCAGTATGGGAGGATGTGGGTAGGCAAAAAGATTTGTGCCTCGGCAAAAACTGCGAAACCTACAGCACTTGCTATTATTTCAAAGAGAGAAAACGGTGGTTTAGTGCACATTTGCTAATAGTTAATCACCATCTTTTTTTCGCTAACGTTGCTAGTAATGGGGCAGTGCTTCCAAGGTTTGATGCCGTTATATTTGATGAGGCGCAGAATATAGAAGAGTCTGCAACGTCATTCCTTGGGCTGAAAATATCTAACTCTTATTTATATTATTTTTTGGACCGACTTTACCATTCACGAACTCGAAAGGGTTTGCTTTCCCGCATTGAGCACGACTATGTACTCCATTTACGTAACCAGGTTGGGGTGGTTCGAAAAGCAGTTGAGACTTTTTTTACTCGTATTATTGAGGAATACGGGAGGAAAGATCGTGTTCTTCGCCTTTATAAGCCGATCGCAATTGATAATTCGATT
>JBGTUV010000335.1:0-592 GCA_041938985.1 Candidatus Nitromaritima sp.
TTCTTTTACATCTGAATAACCATTTCTTGTAAAATATTTTCCAAGTTTGAGAGGAGCTAAAACTTTGGCTTTTTTGTAAGGAAATCTTTGTATGGTTCTAGTGCTCAAATGATCGTAATGATTATGTGTTAATAAAAATAAATTTATCTCAGGTATCTCCTGAAGATTAATTGCAGGATCTACATATCTTTTAGGACCAAAGATTAACGGTCCCATATTTTTTTCAAAAACAGGATCAGTAATGATAGTAGTATTCCCGAGTTTAATTAAAAATGTGGCGTGTCCTATCCAAGCTACATAATCATTATTTTTATATTTTTTAAGATTTTCTAAAACTTCTTTTTTATTTATGACATGACCTTGCGGAACATTAGTATTAATCTTCTTTTTTTCTTCATTGAATACTTTAAAACTCCAGTTAAAGCCAAAATCCTCTATCCTAGGAGAGCCCTCAGGATTTCTAAAAGTTTCATCAGATAAATGGTGATAAGGTTTATTTTCCATAGCAATAGAATTAAATGTGTATGTTATTATAAAAGAAATTATAATAATGAATTTTGTCACTCTTAAAAAATTATTGTTTAATTTTTGT
>JBGTUV010000336.1:0-587 GCA_041938985.1 Candidatus Nitromaritima sp.
ATTAAAATGCGAAGTTTCACGAGCATCGTTTATAGAGGGCGCTGTTCTTATGATGTAGGATTAAGATTTATACCCCCCAATACTGATTATTTAAAACAATTTGTGGAAATCATCAAAAATCACTATATAAAATAAGGCGTGAAGGTAGTTTTGTTAATGGGTTTAGATAATGAGCAATATGATAGATATTAACTTTACTTGTGGTGGTTTCCTCTGCTCCTATTACATAATTTTTGTGGTCGTTGGTTTTTTCACTTTATGGGTACTTTTTTCATTAATTGATAAATCAAAAACAAGGAAGAAAAGAACGAAAAGCAAGAAGACAAAAGATTTCGATGCCATCTATTAGTGTCTGTCTTTAAAGGGTATCAATTAATCAGTAACTACCAATGAGCAATAAAGAGATTATTATTTTTGTAATTCTTGGTTGCCTTGTGATTTTGGGTATTATAGCCTTGGTGTTTGGCTTGTTAGTGGGTTTAAATATAGACACTCACTTTACCTGTGGTGGTTTCCTCTGCTCCTATTACATAATTTTTGCGATCGTTAGTTTTTTCACTTTATGGGTACTTTTTTCATTAATTGAT
>JBGTUV010000337.1:0-581 GCA_041938985.1 Candidatus Nitromaritima sp.
TTTAAGGGAAAATACCAGGAAAGTTAAGTCCGGTTGTTTCTGGAATTCCAAGCATTAAATTCATATTTTGTATAGCCTGACCAGATGCACCTTTCATCAAATTATCAATGGCGCTGGTGATGATGGCCCTTTGATTACGCTTATCCACCTGAACTCCTATATCACAAAAATTAGACGATACTGTAAAATGAGAGTTGGCACATTCCCCTAATGGCAGTATTCGAATGAATGGTTCTTCCGCATAAAACTTTTGAAAATGTTCAATTAGTTCTACAACAGATAGATCTTGTTTTAAATTAATATAAACTGTACTCAGCATCCCTCGTGTCATTGGTACAAGGTGCGGTGAAAAAGATATTTGCACATTTTGTTTTGCTAACGCTGATAACTCTTGTTCGATTTCTGGTGTGTGCCTATGGACAGCAATGTTATAGGCGGAAACTCCTCCATTGGTTTCAGAAAATTGCGTACCAAGAGATGCCTTGCGCCCAGCACCAGAGATACCAGACTTAGAATCAACTACGATACTAGATAGATCTACCCAGTTTTCCGTTACCAAAGGGGCTAGAGCGAGAGTTGCG
>JBGTUV010000338.1:0-575 GCA_041938985.1 Candidatus Nitromaritima sp.
TCATCCGGCTGTAGACCGGCGAAGGAGGGGACATGACCAGCCAGTTCACCATCGGCCGCCGCGACATGCTGCGCGCCAGCCTGCTCGGCAGCGCCGCCGCGCTGCTGCCGTCCTCCGCCCGCGCCGCGACGCCCCGCCCGCCGCAGACGCCGATCCGCTGGATCGATGATGACGCCCCGCCGCTCAGCCTCGGCCAGACATTCGGCGTGCCCTGGCCGCGCGGCGCCGTGAAGGCCGGCGCACCGCTCAGCCTGCGCGGCGATGGCAAGCCCTTGCCCTCGCAGCATTGGACGCTCGCCACCTGGCCAGACGGTTCGCTCAAATGGTCGGCCCATGCGCTGCCCGCCGGCACGGACCAGCCCGCCGCGCTCGACGTCGTTCCCGGCCGCCCGCAGCCGCCCGAAAGCCCGGTGCTGCTGCGCGAAGCCGCTGATGCGATCGACATCGTCAGCGGCGCCACGCGCTGGCGCATCCCGCGCAGCGGCGCGGTCGCCATCGCTGGCGCCTGGTCGGGCGATCGCCAGGTGATGGGGCCGCTCACGCTCGTCGCCAGCGTCGACGACGCGCCCGAACGG
>JBGTUV010000339.1:0-575 GCA_041938985.1 Candidatus Nitromaritima sp.
AATTGTTATTTCTTTAAGAATAAAACTTCAGTTTTGGTTAGAAAAAAACGTCAAAAAAAAGAAAAAAAATATAATGTTTATTGTTATTTAAATAAACAAAAAAAAGAAATTGCTTTAACTAGAAATAAAAATTTAAGTTTTTTAAAAAACTTTAATATTCCCAAAACTCAAATTGTAAAATCAAATATGACAAAAAAAATAATTAAGGGATTAAGCAAAATTTATCATAAATACGATGTTTTTTTTATAGATCTGTGGGGAGTTGTTCATAATGGAATACAACTTTATCCAAGAGCAATCGATGTTTTAGAAAACTTAAACAGGTTAAACAAAAGGTTTGTTTTAATATCCAATGCACCAAGGCCTTCAAAAAATGTGGAAAAATTTTTATTAAATTTAAAAATGGATAAAATTTTTGCTAAAACTGTTTTTACCTCTGGTGAGGTTGCACTAAAAAGTTTAGAAAAAAATATTTATGGAAAAAAATTTTATCACCTTGGTCCTAGAAGGGATAATAGCTTGTTTAAAGGATTAAAAAAAAATATAAAGAGCTTAGAAAAGTCTGATTTTATTTT
>JBGTUV010000340.1:0-573 GCA_041938985.1 Candidatus Nitromaritima sp.
AAAAAACTTTTACCAAAACGAGACGCCATATCAGTAAGCATTCTTCAGGCAATCATCTGCAAGCGAGAGGACATCCGCCCCAGCCCAAAAGAGGCAGCTGAACTTGCCGTGGAACATACGGATTGCCTGTTGGAAGAGTTAGATAAAAAAAGCAGAGAAAAAGTAAGTTACCTCGAAGACTGGAACAGAAGAGGGTTGCAACAATGAAAAATAAACTATTATTTTTTTCCTTACTTGTCTTTTTTTTACTGTTTGTTTCTATTGTGGAGCATTCATTCGCCGAGGATGAAACATTCAGCATCATTAAAATTGAAAAGGATCCCGGTGAAAAACAAGTAGAAATATTTCTAAACCATAAGGTGCATTATTTTCACCTGGTTAGTTGGCCAGGATCTAAAGGAGCAAAAATTGTTCCTCGTGTTGATGATCTTTCTTGGGATTTCAGCTATCTCAAAAGAGATCGATTTGTATTAAAGGGAAAGTTTAAACATGGGCAAAAGTATTCCATTATTTTTCCAAACGACTACAAACTGGACAATAAGTCCTATAAGAAGGTGGTTAATTCCTTCACAT
>JBGTUV010000341.1:0-561 GCA_041938985.1 Candidatus Nitromaritima sp.
GGTATAGGAACAAGACTGGTGACGGGTTCAGGATTCGTATATCGTTTAGATTTTGCAACTGGCAAGGAGGGTGGTTCTACTATTGTTATTTTCGATTATCCATGGGGAACTTTTGGTCAATAATTTCTTAGTTATATTTTGAAACTGTTTCATATATTTTTATGGTTCAGGTACAGCTCGGACAGTGTCAAGCAAAAACCACTTCAAGCACTAATACCTATCGTAAAGTCAGCCACACCACCTCTTGTGATTTAACTCCACTAATTCTTCACAGTCAGACAATCAACGCACTCTATACCAATACTTGAAAAATACACCAAATGAAGTTACGGTTTATATTCTTCTGAATAAATTATTAATAAAATATATGTTTCGTACACTGCTAACAATTTCTCTTACCATAATGCTTCTGAGTTGTATTCGTAGTGAGACTAAAGTAAATCAAAAAACTAATAATTTGTTTTCAAATATAAAGCAACTCCAGATAAAACCTAAGCTATGTGATTACAAAGATGGAATAGATTGTAGAAACCTAAGATTAGGTGATGAATATCATTCAAT
>JBGTUV010000342.1:0-554 GCA_041938985.1 Candidatus Nitromaritima sp.
TTAAAGGCTTGGGAAACTTTTTATCGAAAGACATTGAGTACTTTGTGGAACTTAAATTCGATGGTCTGGCGGTAGTGCTTACTTATGAAAACGGAGTTTTTGTTCAAGGAGCTACTAGAGGAGATGGAAAAGAGGGTGAGGATATAACAGTTAATTTGAGGACCATCAAATCTATCCCGCTCACCATCCCAATGGACAAGGAAAAAATTGACTTTTTGGAAGTGCGAGGAGAAGTTTTTATGCCTCGCGAAAGTTTTCGCGAACTCAATAAAGCTAGGGAGAAAGATGATAAACCTCTATTTGCAAACCCTAGAAATGCCGCCGCAGGGTCATTGCGTTTGTTGGATTCTGCAATTACTGCTTCTCGAAAACTTGATATCTTTGTTTATGGTATAGGCATGGAGTCTGCTCCCGTCAAGACTCACAGCGAAACTCAGGATATGTTGCAAAGATTGGGATTTAAGTTAAACGTGAATCGCTACATTTGTGGAACCTTTGAAGGGGTTCTGCCTTATATAGAAAAATGGCGGATTGAAAAAAACAATCTGAAGTAT
>JBGTUV010000343.1:0-546 GCA_041938985.1 Candidatus Nitromaritima sp.
AGGAACAGAAATCACCACTGATGGAAGTAAGTTTGTAGGAGAGTTCAAGGATGATAGTTTTTTGAACGGTACATTTTACGACAAAGAAGGAAATATCAAAAGTAAGATGTTGAATGGCAAAATTTAATAAAACAATAACCACACTAAAACAAACCCCATCATCCCCTATGAGTAACCCCCACTAATTCTTCACAGTCAGACAATCAACACAAACATTATTACCGATTAAATATCCGTCAAATCTAGTTTAGATTTCTTTCTAAACCTTCCAAATTTCTTGTAAAACAAGCTTTTTGATGTTATAAAAGGTTGGTTCCTATAAGCTGAATTGTTGGGATTTTGGATTTGCTGATGAGTATCAAAATTAATAATAGTTATTAATTATTGTGCATTTTGAGCTATACCGCATTTTTTCAGGTGTGAACTAGTAATGACTATTTTTAACCCCTTTGAACTAACCCTCCTCGCCCCAAATCATTTTGGTTTTGGCGGGCTTGACCGAGATGTCCTTGCCCGTGAACACGAAAACTGTCTAGATTTAATTTT
>JBGTUV010000344.1:0-545 GCA_041938985.1 Candidatus Nitromaritima sp.
AACTCGTGCACGGGCAAGTGGCGGAATTGGTATACGCGCTAGTCTTAGGAACTAGTACTGAAAGGTTTAAGAGTTCGAGTCTCTTCTTGCCCACCAAAAATTATGAAAGTTACGGTAGATTCCAAAAAAGGATTAAGAACAAATTTAAAAGTCTTTGTTGAAAAAAAAACCATAGAAGCAAAAATGGGAATTAGATTAACTGAACTAAGTAAAACAGTTAATTTAAAAGGGTTTCGACCAGGCAAAGTTCCTCCAGAAGTTCTAAAAAGACAATTTGGAAAGAATGTTTATGGCGAAGTATTAGATAAAATATTAAAAGAAACATCAGCACAAGCAATTGAAGAAAAAAAAATAAAAGTAGCGGGTCAACCAAAGCTTGATCTTAAATCATATGGGGAAGGTAAAGATTTAAATTATACTTTAGAGGTTAATGAACTGCCTTCTATTAAGCTTAAATCACTAGACGCTGTACAGTTTACTAATTATGAAATTAAAGTTAGTGAAGATGAAACAAAAAAAAGAATAGATGATATTGCAAAAAATCA
>JBGTUV010000345.1:0-532 GCA_041938985.1 Candidatus Nitromaritima sp.
CAATGTGAGCATACAGACTACACTATAACAAGATGGACGATACAATTTGACTATAAGTACAAAATGGAATGCACATGTGGCAGTTTTATCCAATGGGCAACCCAAGAAGACGTTGCTATGTACAATGAACGATACAATAAGAGTATGAGTTTTGAAAAGGGCACGGAGTGGCTAGGAAGAAAACCTAGCCGATAATTGATAAGTCAAAAACAAGGAAGAAGGGAGGAAATTGAAAGACTGATGAAAAAAAACGCTAACCTTCTTTTCTGGATATTGATGTTTATCGGTATAGCATTGGCATCTTTTTCTTTAATCATAGACCATGTCGGGGTATCAATTAATCAGTAACCACCCCTGTAGATAAACCCAAAGTATTTTTGTTTATCTAATAACAAGGGGTTGCATACTCTCAAAGTTGTCGATAGAATTTTTGTACTTTGTAGGCGTCGCTTACTTCCTTCGGTTTAATAACCATCAAACCGTATTCTTCTTTCATCTGACGCAACTGCTCGGCGAATTTTTCTTTAAGCCC
>JBGTUV010000346.1:0-527 GCA_041938985.1 Candidatus Nitromaritima sp.
ATCGTAGCCTTGGTGAGCTTTTATCTCACCAACAAGCTAATGTTGCGCGAACTCATCCTCGAGTGAAGATTGAGACTCCTTTTACCGCATTTCTTATGAAATGTGGTCTTATCCGGTATTAGCATAGTTTTCACCATGTTATCCCGATCTCGAGGGCAGATTATTCACGTGTTACTCACCCTTGCGCCACTTTACTAGTTTCCCGAAGGAAACTTTCTCGTTCGACTTGCATGTGTTAAGCACGCCGCCAGCGTTCGTTCTGAGCCAGGATCAAACTCTCCAGTTTAAACCTGTATCGAGCCACACACCGAGGTGCGCAGCTCGGAATTCGGGGCCGTAACCCGCGCCAGGTAGGACGCGAGTCGCGGTTTGTTATGTACACAGAACTGGCTCCGCCCGAGCCAGCGCACCCCCGAAGGTGAGCCTGCTCGTTTGGAACCGAACGCTATTCAGCTTTCAAAAAGCGGACGAAGCCGTGAAATGAGCCTGTTCCGAGCTCGACCGGCACGCCATGCTCGCCTGTCTGC
>JBGTUV010000347.1:0-526 GCA_041938985.1 Candidatus Nitromaritima sp.
TAAGGCGAAGCAATATGAAAAATTACGGGTTTATTAAGGTTTTAAATATCACCCTAGAAAGTGCCTCTGCCATCGAAAAAATGGTGAATAAAGCAATCGGCGATATTAACAAGCAAAAAATAAAAATAATTGATCTCCAGATCACTGGAGATAACATTGTTCTTGTACTTGTGAAAAATTATTGAAGATTGCCTAAATCAAAACCCCACCACAAACAAAAAAAAGCCGAAAAACTCCCGAAGGAATTAATCGGCTTTTGTATTTAGTTAAACTTCTATTTCAATCTTAGCTACAACTTTGGTGCTTGGCTACTTAATCGTGATCACGTTGTTGTTGGGGTTTGTTCTCTCTTCTGGACTTCCCTTCCCGTTCTTTGCATTACCCAACCAAACATAACTTGTGTTGCAACTTGAATCAGAAATCTGCGTGGTTAATTGGTTCATCTGAATTTTACATTTCTCCACTAAGATTCCGTTCTTCCCCGCAGGTGAAATGTTCGTCACATACGGTTGGGTTTAACTGCAAC
>JBGTUV010000348.1:0-525 GCA_041938985.1 Candidatus Nitromaritima sp.
ATGAATGGCTGATCCAGCATGTGACCGATGTTCCCAGTATTGCGGTGACCGGACTCAATCCACATTGCGGGGATGGAGGCATTTTTGGGCAGGAAGAAACCGATTACATTGTGCCCGCACTGAAAATCGTGCAAAAGGAAGGCATCCAGGCTAGTGGGCCTTTCTCCGCCGATGCCCTGTTTGGCAGACCAGATTCCCAGAAATATGACGCCGTGGTCTGCATGTATCACGACCAGGGAATGATCCCAGTAAAAATGGACTCCGCCGGACAGGGAGTGAACATCACCCTGGGCCTGCCCATATTGAGAACCTCCGTGGATCATGGCACCGCATTCGATATTGCAGGAAGGAACAAAGCCTGTGCCAAAAATCTTAAAATGGCTTTGCGAGCGGCATCCCAATTATCTCAATCCACCCTATCCATGCAATGAAGAAGAGGCCGCTCGGGCAAAACTTCCTGATCGACCCCGGTATCGCTCAGCAAATCATCCAACTGGCCCATATCCAGCCTGGCGAACCTGTGGT
>JBGTUV010000349.1:0-524 GCA_041938985.1 Candidatus Nitromaritima sp.
TTAGAATTAGAATACTCTCTAATATCTCTAACAATGGGCTCTAAAGATGACTGAAATTTTAGGAACTCAGCCTCCGCCTGTGTAGGGTCTTTTACAAGCAAAGGGAATAAAAATTGCAACCACATCTCCCCGTATTGTTTACTTTCGTATGTCCCCGACCATGCAAAAATGACGACACAACTGCTTCCAATCTCTATGGCTAATTCTGTGTCAAAATCAATGTCTTCTATGGGGTATTCATTTAATGGTTTTAAATCTGTCCAACCATTAAAACTGAGCAGTAGTGCTGATATGAGGATAAGTTTTTTCATATATTAAAACTCTCCGGTTTTGGTTGGGTTGCCTTCTTCATCAAAACCTTTCCAAAGACCATCTTGTTTGCCGTCTTGGTAGTTTCCTGTTTCCTTTAATTGACCGTTTTCGTAAAACCTCTCATAAAGACCATTTGGTTTATCCCCTTTGAACTCACCTTTCTGTCTTAACTTGCCACTTCCATAATATGTAAATCTTGTTTGATTTAGTTC
>JBGTUV010000350.1:0-523 GCA_041938985.1 Candidatus Nitromaritima sp.
TTGTGGGGATTGTGTCTCTCTCTAAATAAAGAAGTAGGGGGGTACCCCGTAGGGGTGGTGGGGGTGGAGGCATTTTGTAGAACTAATGTAGAACTTGGTTGGGGGTTTATAGCCCAATATTCAGCTTGTAGAACCTTGTAGAACTTGTTTAGTTCTTCAAATCAAACTAGAATTATATAGGATAATATACTGATATCACTAATTATTAAGCGGTGGCCAGAGGTGGAATTGAACCACCGACACACGGATTTTCAGTCCGTTTTAAGCTATTGTTATTGAATCTTATTGGGTAATATGAATTGCTATTAATTGTAGAATTACAGTCAATTAAAGCAAAATCCATTGTTATTGAGTGCTGCCAGATTATAGGCAATAATACGGCTTATAGACACCTATATGGACACCTAATATTTTCCCTCGTGCGTGCGTGTAGTGGTTTTTTCGTGCGGTGGTTAATTAGTTAACATCTACGGCAAAATCCAGAAGAACTTCCAATGGAACCAATTCGAGAGACGCTTCATGT
>JBGTUV010000351.1:0-520 GCA_041938985.1 Candidatus Nitromaritima sp.
AAGATCGAAAGACTTAATAATGAAGAAGGCAAAACTGTAGAATTCAAAAACGTTCTGTTTTTGAATGATGATAAAACCACTGAAATTGGCAACCCAAATATTCAAGGTGCAAAAGTTGAAGCAACTATTTTAAAAAATATAAAAAATAAAACCATATTAGTTTTTAAAAAACGAAGAAGAAAAAATTCAAGAAAAAAATATGGTCATAGACAACCGATTTCCCTTATTAGAATAACAAAAATTTTTTCAAAAAATGGAAAACTAATCTCTCAAGCTGAACCACAACAAAAAGTAACGAAAGAAATAGTAAAAGCTGATAGAGTGAGAAAAGATCAAATATTACAGGCAAAAAAAGTTAGAATAGAAGAAAAGAAAAAAGTTAAAAAAACATTAAAAAAAATAATATTGACTGTACTATCAGAATCAACTATTGGTATTCAAAAAATTATGAGAGTTCATAATGAAGAAGGCAATCCAATGACAAGAAAACAATTATCAGAATGTATTTCTGGTGTTATAG
>JBGTUV010000352.1:0-520 GCA_041938985.1 Candidatus Nitromaritima sp.
AAATTACTAAAGCTAGCCGTAACCTTAATTTGATTATCTTCTTCCCATATTAATCTTTCAAAGCGTATTTTTTTCTCTCTAATTTTATCATTATATTTTAAGCTATTTTCACTAGTTGGATGATTAGGAAATAAAATATTATTAAGGCTTACGATCCCAGGATAATCTTGTTCTTTAAATGGACGCAGCTTAAACTTACAATCTTGCATAATAGAATTATCTTTCATCATTGAATTTACAAAATAAAAAAGCCTCTATAAAAGAGGCTTTCTAATTATATGTCGAGGTGGCAGGATTCGAACCTGATATATATGCAAACTGGATTAGGAAGGAAGAATTGGAGAGGTGGGTTTAGAGTTATTTCTTTAAATATTCTTCTTTTGAAAGTTGGTACCAATTATATTTTTTATTATCTTCGTCATAAGTATCAAGCTTATAAAATTTTAAGCCAATCTTTTCTAATACTCGACAAGAACCAATATTTATAGGGTCTGCAATACCAATTATATTATCTAGTTTT
>JBGTUV010000353.1:0-517 GCA_041938985.1 Candidatus Nitromaritima sp.
AATCGTGTTTAGTGGTGGACTGATTAATGAAAAATTTTTTAATTTAGTTTTTTGCCTGTTTTTTCATCAAAAATATGAATGTTATCAACATTGATGGAGATATTTATATTTTCACCAATAACAAGGTTCTGAATAATTTCTATGTAAATACTTTCAACCTCGCGTAAGTCATCCGACTTCCATGTTTCTGTATTGTGCGGCCAGGCTAACCAAGTGCTTGAGTGTGGCTCCCACTCAGCTGGCATGAAAAAATTTTTAGATGAGGGGGTTGAAGGTTCAGACATTGGGGTCATGGTAAATCTGAGTTAACTTTTGATAAGCGTCAACTCTACGGTCTCTTAGAAAAGGCCAATCTTGCCGAGTCTGTTCAATTTTTAACAAATCGCATTCTACAACGAGACTTTCTGAAATATTGCCTCCTGCCTGTGCAGTTATTTGCCCAAAAGGATCGCAGACAAATGATCGTCCCCAAAAGGTAAGTTCATCTTCTTTGCCCACTCGGTTTACAGATGCCAAA
>JBGTUV010000354.1:0-512 GCA_041938985.1 Candidatus Nitromaritima sp.
TGGTTGCTCCTGGGTTTTTTTAACATCGTATTTCCTCTATGCAAATAGAAAGTAAATAAAATATCAGTTGGTTAGCGTCTCAAGCTGGTTCACTAGAGCAGAAAACTTTTTCAGAGCGGTGCGAACTGGTTCTGGAGAAGTCATATCCACCCCCGCATCTTTCAGCAGGTCAATAGGGTACTTCGACCCTCCACCTTTTAGAAAATTTAAATAATCGTTCAATTCAGTTGTCCCTCCCTCCGAAACAATGTCTGCCAAGGCATAAGCGGCCGAAATTCCAGTAGCGTACTTGTAAACATAAAAACTAAAGTAAAAATGTGGGATTCGAAAACATTCGAGGGATAGGCAATCATCAAGTGTAGTATTTTCACCAAAATATTCTTTAAGCAGTTTTTGGTAAATATCCTTAAACGCATCCAGAGTCATGGGTTGGTTTTTTTCTGCTGAGGCATAACGTATGGCATGCGGCGAATTCTCCCTGATTGCCCGTTATTTTGACCGCGTAAGAACGT
>JBGTUV010000355.1:0-511 GCA_041938985.1 Candidatus Nitromaritima sp.
CCCCTATAAGCTGATCATTTTTTTCATATACCCAAAAACTAGATATGTTTTCCCTAATTTCATCAAGCGATCTAAACAAAACTTTTCCCGTTTCAGAAAAAATGCAAATCAGGTTCTGTATGGATTCCACATCGTTATATTTTGCTTTTCGTATCATAGTTATCGGCGTTCTAATTTTTTAAAAACGATTCTCTGGTTACACATACCAAGTTTCCGAGCACCGCAACTCTAACCTTAGAAAATGATTTTAAGAAATCGAGGACTCTTAGGGGAACAAAAGTAGTATCTAAAAAAATTTTAAATTAGTCAATCTAGATTCTAACTCAGGCAGAGATTCGATTGTCATGAGAAATGTTAGAACGCTCTAACTGCAATCGATCGATGAGCAAAATATTATCGATCGCAATAGCCAGTCGGTCTGCCATACGTTCTAGATATTCGGTCCGAAGTCCATTGTGAAAATGACGTGGCTTAGTCGCTCCTAGGACAATCGCACCGCAAACATCACCTC
>JBGTUV010000356.1:0-506 GCA_041938985.1 Candidatus Nitromaritima sp.
ATTCTATCCGCAACTGCACCTCCCCAAAATTCAAATATCATAGAAGCCAGATATCCTGCAGCGTCGATTATACCTACAAGAACACCACAGTGTTTACCACCAAAATCCAAGGAAAACACACTCATTGGTATTAAATAACAGGGTGCAATCATCAAACCATAAATCATGATTGCTGATAGAGCCACCCAAAGTACAGAGCTTTCTTGCATATGTGATTTTGGTAAAAATAATAGAATGACGATACATCCAGTTGCCAAAGCCATCATCCCACCGAGGACAAACATCCGTTTTTTCTTAGTAAGTTTATCAAAGATAAAGCCTCCTATAATCACGGAAAACATTGAACCTAACGGGAATACTGAGGACGCAATTCCTGCCTTTCCCGAGGAAAGACGAAAAACTTCTTTAAGATATATAGGTAAAAAGTTTTGAAAAGCCATGAGAATAGTCACACCTGTTCTTCCTGAAACGTTCCGTATGTAAACAGAAAGAACAGCCAGCTGACG